>NZ_JBFUFC010000052.1:0-19952 GCF_056403635.1 Microbacterium sp. P2_F9
CTGCCGACCCCGACCGCGAACGCCCCCGCGCGCAGCCACTCGCCGACCGCCGAGAGGCCGATGCCGCCCGTGGGCATGATGCGCGCCTCCGGCAGGACCGCGCGGAGCGTCTTGAGGTACCCGATGCCGCCGACGTGCGCCGGAAAGAGCTTGCACACGCCGAAGCGCGACGCGGCGGCCACCTCGCCCGGCGAGAAGCCGCCGCCGATGAAGAGCGTGTCCGCCTGCTGCGCGATCCGTCGCGCGTCCTCGACCGGGAAGGGGCTGACGAGGAATCGCGCCCCCGCCTCGCACGCGAGCGCGGCGTCCTCGGCCGTCGTGATCGTGCCCATGCCGATCACAGCTTCAGGGTGCTCGCGGACGAGGGTGTGCAGCAGCTCCGCCCAGTTCGGAGTGGTCGCCGTCAGTTCGATGACGGAGAGGCCGGCCTCGATCAGCCGGGTGCTCGCGGTGTGGGCCAGGTCCGCGGTCGCCGCACGCAGCACCGGAACACCGCCCTGCGCGCTGATCGCCGCCTCGACATCGGCGCGATCGGCTGTCGCGCCACCCCCCGGCACCGCCCTCACCGGCTCACATACAGCGACTCGATGCCGGCATCCACCGACATCACCACGCCGTTCGTGGAGCCGGCCGAGGGATTCGCGAAGTACACGATCGCATCTGCGACCTCATCGGCGGAGACGAGCCGGCCGTGCGGCTGGCGGGCCTCGAGCAGGCCGCGCTCGGCCGCGGGATCGGGGGCGGCATCCAGGAGCCGCCCGATCCATGGCGTCTCCGTCGTGCCGGGGCAGACGGCGTTGAAGCGCACACCGTCGCGGAGATGATCGGAAGCCAGCGCCCGCGTGAGCGAGACGACGGCGCCCTTCGTGGCGGTGTAGAGCGCCCGATTCGGGAAGCCGGTCAGCGCGACCGCCGACCCGACGTTGACGACGCTCGCCGGCCGCGAGGCGATCAGGTGGGGGAGTGCCGCCCGGATCATGCGCACGGTCCCGAGCACGTTGATGTCGTAGACCCGGTGCCACTCGTCGTCGTCGTTGTCGAGGATCGTGCCTGCGGCGCCGACCCCGACGGAGTTGACGAGGATGTCGAGCCGTCCCCAGCGCCCGACCACGCGGGCGACAGCGGCCTCGATCGCGGCGGAGTCGCCCACGTCGACGATCTCGCTGATGAAGTCGTCCGACTCGATGTCGGCCGGCTGGCGGTCGAAGACGGCGACCCGAGCGCCCTCCCGGAGGAGGCGCCGGGTGGTGGCGAGGCCGATCCCCGACGCTCCGCCGGTGACGATGGCGACCGTGCCGCCGAAGCCCGCCGCGATGTCTCCCTGCGGGGCGTTCACGCCGTCACCACCGCGGCGACGCAGGCCTGCCGCTGGCGGCCGAGCTGCTCGACGGCGATCTCCACGATGTCTCCGTCGCCCAGGTAGGGGAACCTGCCGGACAGCCCGACGCCCTCCGGCGTGCCCGTCAGAATCACATCGCCCGGCTCGAGCACGACGTACTGGCTGAGGTCGGCGACGATCTGGTCGACATCGAAGATCATGTCCGACGTGTTCGAATCCTGCCGCGGCTCGCCGTTGACGAAGCTCTGCAGGCGCAGGTGCTCAGGGTCGACGCTGTCGGCGGTGACCAGCCAGGGGCCCAGCGGGCAGAAGCCAGGGGCGCCCTTGCCCTTCGACCACTGCCCGCCCGACCGCTGCAGCTGCCAGGTGCGTTCGGACAGGTCGTTGGCCGCGGCGAACCCCACGATGTGGGCGCGCGCCTCGGCCCTCGAGGCGAGCTGCCAGGCGCGCGCGCCGATGACGACGGCGAGCTCCACCTCCCAGTCGACGGCGTCGCTGCCGGCGGGCAGCTCGAGTTCGTCGTCCGGCCCGACCACGGTATTGGCGGGCTTCAGGAAGACGATGATCTCCTTCGGCGGCTCGCTGCCGCCTTCCGCGGCGTGCGCGGCATAGTTCATGCCGATGCAGTACACCGACCCCGGTCGGGCCACGGGCGCGCCGATGCGGCGGGAGGCGGCATCCGGAATCTCCGCCAGCTCTGCGCGGCGGCGATCCACCTGCCCGACCGGGTCGTTCGCGAGGAACGCGCCGTCGATGTCGTGGGTGAGGGGTCTGAGATCGAAGGCTCGTCCTTCGAAGTAGACGACGGGGATCTCCGCCCCGACGTCTCCGATTCGTCCGAATTGCATTGTCGTCCTTGCTCGTCGCTGGTTTGCGTGTGGATAGGTCAGGCGGTGGAGGGATGCAGCGGTTCCCTCGTGAGGGTCACCGTCATGGTCACCGACTCGCCCGGCGGGATCTCGGTCCCCGGGCCGCCGCGTCGGTGGCCGCCGATCGCCGCATCGTCGTCGCCGGGCAGCACGTTGGCCGGCTCGACCGCGACGGCATACAGGCGCCGGAACCAGGGCCACCCCGCTCCGGCGTTCGCCTCGATCCAGATCCAGGCGTGCGGCAGCACATCCCGGTTCCATCGCAGCCGGATGCCGAAACCGCGGCGGGGGCTGGCGAAGAGCACACCGGCATCGGTGAAGTCGGTGAGCGCGCCGAAGAGGGATGCGCCCGATCCGCTGCCGGGGAGGCGGATGCTGCCGCCCCCGGGCCCTTCGGGCAGGACCTCGTGCGGAGTGCCCACGACATCCGTGCCGGCCATGGAGCCCGGTGCGTCGGCGTCGGTGACGATCGTCCCCGCGCCGGGGACCAGGTAGCTGTCCTCGTCGAGGAACGGCGCTCCGAAGGCGGGGTGCTGCACGAGGCGCGTCCAGACCGGGTCGGGGGAGAGGTTCGTCACCGTGTCGGACACGGTGAGCGTGTCAGCGGCGAGCGTGACCACCCTGCGCAGGTGCAGCGGCGCGGTCAGCAGGTGGGTCTCGAGTTCGCAGGACGAGGCATCCTGGGCGAGCACGTCCCAGATCGCGAGCGACGCCTCGCCATGGAAGCCCTGACGAACGCCGTCGTGCGTCCGCTCTGGCCCCGCGTTGGGGGCGAGGAGCTGCCAGCCGCCCGGGTACCCCTGGATCCAGGCCGCCATGGAGTCGGCCGGCGTCGAGACCGAGCGGGCGAGCCCCGTCGGCGAGACGCTGAGGAGCGGCGTGTCGGTGGCGCGGTCGACGATCTGCGCGATGTCGGCGCCGCGCTCGGGGGTGACGCGCACTTCGAGCGATGCGGAGCGAAGGGTGATCGCCATGTCAGCAGCGGAACGGCGTCGAGGCGCGGCCRGTGACTCCCAGGCCGGTCACCCGGAAGGTGGAACCTGCCTCGGGCTCGAGATCGGGGTCGATCCCGACGCCCGCCGAGGTCACCCACAGTTCGTCGAGGTCCGGGCCGACGAACGCGCAGGACGTGGTCTGCGAGGCGGGGATCGGCACGCTCCGCACCCGCTCGCCGTCGGGCGTGAACTCGTGCACGGCGGAGCCGGCGAACTCCGCGACCCAGAGGTGTCCGCGGGAGTCGACGCAGAGCCCGTCCGGATAGCCGGGGAAGGCGTCGGCGTCCACGAGCACCGAGGCGTTGGGCTCGATCGATCCGGTCGCCAGGTCGAACCCGAAGCTCAGGATCTGCCGGGCCTGCGTCTCGACCAGGTAGAAGGTGTCGCCCGACGGGCTCCAGTCCATGCCGTTCGGCTGGGTCAGGTTCGGCAGGACCAGTGTCGCCTCGAAGTCGTCGTCGAGGCGCCAGAGGCCGCCGCGACCCGCGGCGAAGTCCATCGCGCAGCTGCCCGACCAGTAGCGGCCCGCCGGGTCGGTCTTGGCGTCGTTCATCCGCACGCCGACCGGGAGGCAGTCGACGCGGTGATCGATCTTGCCGTCCGGGCCGAAGCCTACGAAGCCCGACGCCACGGCCGCCACGAGTCCGCCGTCGGTGCGCTGAGCGACAGCGCCCACCATCTCGGGGTAGGTGCGCGTGGTGGTCACGCCGGTGGCCGGATCGGTGGCGAGGATCTCGCCCGGGATGATGTCCACCCAGTGCACGAGGCCGGCGGTGGCATCCCACACCGGTCCTTCCCCGCACTCGGTGCGCCGCGACACTGCGACGCTGACGTGTTCGGTCATCTGAGGGTTCCTCTCGGTCGCCGTGGTCGGCGTGTCGGTGCTGGCGGTCATGAGATGAAGTAGTCCGGGTGCTCGAGTCGGATCTTCTCGGTGTCGGCGAGGATCCGGGTGGAGTGCCGGTGGATGACGGTCAGGCCGCCCGGCTCGTCGCGCAGGCGGATCGCGTCGACGATGTGCTGATGCTCGGCGGGGATCTCCGGGTTCGCCAGGGCGCCCCCCACGTTGAGCCGGCGCAGTCGGTCGAGGTGGATCTTCGCGCCGCGCACGACCTGCCAGATGCGCGGCACTCCCGCGATCGCGAACACCAGCTGGTGCAGCTCCTCGTCGGACTGGAAGAAGTCCTCGACATCGCCACGGGCCGCGGCATCCCGATTCCGGTCGACGAGGCCCTGCAGCTCGGACACATCGAGATCCTCGAGGCCGATGGCGCGCTGGAACGCGCTCTTCTCCAAGGCGCTGCGGATGAAGACGGCGTCGTTGACCTCGACCATCGCGATCGGCGCCACCGTCGTCCCGACCTGAGGCCTGATCGTCACGAGCCCCTGATCGGCGAGACGGGTGAAGGCTTCGCGCACCGGCGCACGGCTCACGCCGAGGGATGCCGCCACGCCTGGCTCGGAGAGGGCGGCGCCCGGGGGCAGTCGCAGGTCGCGGATCGCCTCGCTGAGCTCGTCGTAGACGACGTCGGAGATGCGGCTGCGGCTGCGGGTCGAGGTCGCCGAGACCGAGGAGATATCGCCCAGCGTCGCCATGGAACGCGCGCGGGCCAGGTTGCGCGCGCCGTTCTCTTCGGCCGGCGCCGCACTCTCCCCGTGGTTCATAACCATGCCGTTCCCATCATCGCGAAGCACTTGCATACAAGTATACAAGTCGGTTATGGTTGCCGCAATCATCGCGTTCAAGGGAGATTGATGATGACACCGGCGAACATGGTGGCGGCCAACGAGGCCCAGCTCTTCGAACTCGTCCGCACCCGCCTGTACACCGCCGTGATCGGCGACATCCTCGATCGACTCGGTCGTACGCATCAGTTCCTGCCGCCGCAGATCCGACCGCTCACGCCGCAGATGCGGATCGTGGGCCGGGCGATGCCCGTGGTCATCGCCGACGTCTACGGTCCGCAGCGCAAGCCCTTCGGGCTCCTCACGGAGGCGCTCGATCAGCTGGAGCCGGGCGATGTCTACCTCGCCCCGCGCACCGGCTCAGACGCGGCGATGTGGGGCGAGATCCTCACCGCAACAGCGCAGTCCCGAGGTGCGGTCGGCGCGGTCGTCGACGGGTACCATCGCGACACTGAGAAGGTGCTCGGCCAGGGCTTTCCGGTCTTCAGTCACGGCTGCTACGCGCAGGACTCCAGCGTCCGCACGATCGTGAACGACTTCCGCACCCCGGTCGAGATCGGGCAGGTGCGCGTCACGCCGGGAGACCTCGTCGTCGGCGACATCGACGGCGTGCTGATCGTTCCGCAGGAGCTCGAGGCGGAGGTCATCGAGGCGGCGCTGGAGAAGGCGTCCACCGAGAATCTCGTTCGGCACGCGATCGAGGGCGGCATGAGCGCCACCGAGGCGTTCGTCCGCTACGGGGTGCTGTGATGGCCGCCGCACACATCGAAGGAGCCTCCATGAGCGCCGCCGAGCAGGTTCACCAGGGCAAGGTGGCGCTGGTCACCGGCGGTTCGCAGGGGATCGGACGCGGGATCGCCCGCACCCTGGCCACCCGCGGCGCCGCGGTCGTCGTGCACGGACTGACGCAGGACTTCGTCGACGAGACGGTCGCATTGATCCGGGATGCCGGGGGCCGCGCCGTCGGCACGTTCGGTCCGGTCGATGCCGAGGCGACGAGCGCGGCCGCGGTCCAGCTTGCGATCGACGAGTTCGGGCGTCTCGATCACCTGGTGACGGCTGCCGGCATCCAGCGCTACGGCGATGCCGTCGACACCTCGATCGAGACGTGGGACGAGGTGTTCGGCGTGAACGTGCGCGGCGTCTTCCTCGCCGCACGGGCGGCGCTGCCGCACATCCGTCCCCAGCGCGGCACGGTTACGATCATCTCGTCGGTGCAGGCGACCGCGACGCAGAACAACGTCGTCGCGTACACCGCCAGCAAGGGCGCGCTCAATTCGCTCGCCCGCGCGATGGCGGTCGACGAGGCCCTGTTCGGCGTGCGCGTGAACTCCGTCGCCCCTGGCTCGGTCGACACTCCGATGCTGCGCACCTCCGCCGCGCAGTGGTCGGACGGCACTCCGGATGGCGTCGAGCGGACCATCGCCAACTGGGGGACGATGCACGCGCTCGGGCGCGTGGCGCAGCCCGAGGAGATCGGCGAAGCCGTGTCGTTCCTCGCGAGCGACGCCGCGAGCTTCGTGACCGGCTCCGAACTGCGCGTCGACGGCGGCCTCCTCGCCCGCATCGCCGCAGCCCTCCCCGCCAAAGACTGACCACCCCCGAATAGGACGACAGAAATGATCCAACTCAGCGAATTCCTCCCCCCACGCCCCGAGACATCGTGGAAGCTCATCCGCCAGGTCGGCGTCGACAACGTGGTCGGCGTCCTCAACGGCGCCGAGCAGGACCAGCGGATGTTCGCCTCCGTGGGGGCCGGCGGATGGAAGTCGGACGACCGCGACGAGGTGCCGTGGAGCGAAGCGGCCCTCAAGCAGAACATCGAGACCTACGACGACTACGGGTTCCGGCTGGTCGCGCTCGAAGACACCGCGCCCATCGACAAGGTCCGCCTCGGCCTCGACGGACGCGACGAGCAGATCGACCACGTGATCACCCAGATCCGTGCGATGGGGCGGCTCGGCATCCCGACGCTCGCGTACAACTGGATGGCGCTGTCGAGCTGGGGGCGCACCGACATCGCGATCTCCGACCGTGGCGGCGCCTACGTCACGGGCTACGACCGCGCCATCGCCCAGTCCAAAGACCCGCTTGTCCAGCCCGGCGAGGTCACCCGCGAGCAGATGTGGGCCGGGCTCCAGTACTTCCTCGACGCGGTCGTGCCGATCGCAGAGGAGGCCGGTGTGCGCCTCGCGATGCACCCGGACGACCCGCCGCAGCAGGTGGACCGCAACCTGCCTCGCATCATGAGCTCGGCGGCGGCGTTCCGCCGCCTCCTCTCGCTGTATCCGTCCGAGTACAACGGCATCACGTTCTGCCAGGGCAATTTCGCCCTCATGCCGGAGGTGCTGGACGGCACATCGTCGATCCCCGACCTCATCCGCGAGTTCGGCACCGAGAAGATCCCGTTCGTGCACTTCCGCGACGTGCGCGGCACGCCGGACGCCTTCCAGGAGACGTTCCACGACGCCGGGCAGACCGACATGCCGGCGTGCATGGAGGCGTACCAGGAGATCGGATTCGGCGGCGCGATGCGCCCCGACCACGTGCCGACGCTCGAAGGGGAGTCCAACAACCGCCCGGGCTACGAGACCCTCGGACGCCTGTTCGCCATCGGCTACATCCGCGGTCTCGAGCAGTCGGCATACGGGCACCCCTCCGCGCGGTCATGACCGAGCACCAGGCCGCGGCCGTCGCAGCGGAGGCGGACGAGAGCCGGGCCACCGCGATCGGCCTCGTCGCGGACATGGGCCTGCTCGGCGCAGCCGAGGAGGTCTCGGCCGAGCCGCTGTCCGGCGGTGTCTCGTCGGACATCTGGCTGATCCGCACCGGCGATCGCGCCCTCGTCCTGAAGCGCCCGCGCGAGCGGCTGAAGGTCGCCGCCGACTGGCAGGCGCCCATCGACCGCGGTGCGTCCGAGGCGGCGTGGCTCGAGTACGTCGCCGCGGCCGTACCAGGCGCCTGTCCCCGCGTGCTCGGCTACGACGCCGGGACGTTTGCGATCGCGCTCGACTACCTCGACCCGGCGCAGTACCGCAACTGGAAGACGGAGCTGCTGGCGGGGCGGGTGGATGCCGCGTTCGCGAGTGCCGTGGGCGCCGACCTCGGCCGCATCCACGCGGCCTCTGCGCGCACCGCCGGCCTCGCGTCGCGATTCGACCACCAGGACCTCTTCGAGTCGCTGCGCATCGAGCCCTACCTGCTGCGCACGGCGGCGGCCGTGCCCGAGGCGCGCGAGCCGCTCACCGCCGTCGTTGCGAGCCTTCGGACGACGCGCATCGCCCTGGTGCATGGCGACGTGAGCCCGAAGAACATCCTCGTCGGCGACCGTCCGGTGTTCCTCGACGCCGAGTGCGCCACCTGGTCCGACCCCGCGTTCGACGCCGCCTTCTGCCTGACGCATCTCGCGCTCAAGCAGTTCCATCTTGCGGACCGCGCGGCCGAGCTGCGATCGGCATCCGACGCGTTCCGCGCGGGATACCTCGCCGAAGTGGACTGGGAGGAGCAGACGGATGCCGCCGCCCGCGTCGACCGGATCATCCCGGCGCTGCTGCTCGCACGCGTGGAGGGCGCCTCGCCCGTCGAATACCTCGATTCCCTCACCCGCGCGCGCGTGCGCCGGGTCGCGCTCGCCGCGCTCGTCACCGGGCGCGCGTGGGAGGACGTCGCGGACGAACAAGGAGAAGTGCATGACTGACACGATCCGATCGGTCCGCGCGCGGCGCGTCTGGGACTCACGCGGGGTGCCGACCGTCGAGGCCGAGATCACCACCGAGAGCGGCGCCCGCGGTCGCGGCATCGCCCCGGCGGGCGCCTCCACCGGCCGGCGCGAGGCCATCGAGCTGCGCGACGGCGGCACGGCGCTGGGCGGGCGGGACGTGACGCAGGCGGTCGAGCTCGTGCGCACCCGCGTGGCGCCGGCACTGGTCGGCCTCGACGTGGCCGACCAAGGGGGCGCCGACCGTGCGCTCGACCGACTCGACCCCGATCCGCAGCGCTCAGGGATCGGCGGCAACTCCACCACAGCGGTCTCGCTCGCGGTGCTCCACGCGGCCGCCGCGAGCCGCGGCATCCCGCTGTGGCAGGTGCTGGATGCGCAGCCGCGGTTCATCCCGCGCCCCCAGATCCAGATCCTCGGCGGCGGGGCGCACGCCGCGCACCGCACGACGGTGCAGGACTTCATGGTCATGCCGCTGTCGGCGACCTCGATCGCGGAGGGCCTGGTGCACGTCGCCGAGGTCTACCGCGCCGTCGGGGAGGTGCTGGCCGCGCGCGGGCCGAAGCGCGGTGTCGCCGACGAGGGCGGGCACTGGCCGGAAGTGACCGATACCGAGGACGCGCTCGACGTGCTGACGGCGGGCATCGAGCGCACCGGACTCATCCCCGGCATCGACATCGGGATCTCACTCGACATCGCTGCCAGTCAGTTCCACGATCCGGGCGGCTACCGCGTCGGCGACGTCACCTTCTCGAGCGACGATTGGATCGACCAGCTCGTGCGGATCTGCCGCACCTACCCCGTCGTCACACTGGAGGATCCGGCCGACGAAGACGACAGCGCGGGAATGCGGCGGGCCGTGGCGGGACTCGGCACGCGCACGCTCGTCGTCGGCGACGACTACCTCGTGACGGACGCCGGACGGATCCGACAGGCCGCCTCCGACAGGACCGTCGACGCCGTCCTGATCAAGGTCAACCAGGTCGGCACGGTCACGGGTGCGGCGAACGCCGTCCGGGCCGCGCGCGACAACGATCTCGCGGTCATCGTCTCGGCGCGCTCCGGCGAGAGCGAGGACATCTCGGTGGCGCACCTCGCGACCGGATGGGGTGCCGATGTCGTGAAGGTCGGCTCGATCACGCGGGGCGAGCGCACGGCGAAGTGGAATGAGCTGATTCGCATCGACGAAGAGCTCGGCGGCGTGCCGCTGGCCCCGCTGGCCGCCTCGGAAGGCGAGAACGCGGGCGAGTCCCTCGTCGACCAATCCGCGCGCGGAGGCAGGCGCGACCGGATGCGGGTCTTCCGCTCGCACCCATGACGGATGTCGGGGGTGATGGCTAGCCTCAAGGGGTGACGCACGAGCTCACACGCGACCAGGCACGCCGGATCATCGTGCGCGCGCAGCTGTTGGACGCCGCGCGCCCCGGCGACGTGATCGAAGTCGCCGAGCAGCTCGGTGAGATCAAGATCGACCCCGCGGCCGCGATCGCGCCGTGCGAGCACACCGTGCTCTGGTCGCGGATCGGCTGGTCCTACGACCCCGGCCAGCTGACGAAGGCCGTCGAGCTCGACCGGCTCCTCTTCGAGTTCGACGGCTCCTTCCGACCCATCGGTGTGCTGCCGCTCCTGATGCCCGCCATGCGCCACTTCCCGCGGCGGGAGAGCAACCGGGAGTGGCTCGCGGCCAACGAGGTGTTCCGGCGGGAGATCCTGGCTCGGCTCCGCGCCGAGGGCCCGCTGCTGGCGAGCCAGATCCCCGACACCGCGCAGGTGAGCCGCGCGCCGGACGGCTGGGAGGGGTCGAACCAGGTGCCGATCATGCTCGACTTCCTGCTGCGGCTGGGCGTGGTCGCGATCGTCGGTCGTGCGGGCCGGCACCGCCGCTGGGATCTCGCGGAACGCGTGTATCCGAGCGACCTCCCCGAGTTCGACGAAGACGAGGCGACTCGCCTGCTCGAAGAGCGCAGCCTGCAGGCGGCCGGAATCGCGAAGCCGCACTGGTTCTGGAACGGCGTGGGCAAGACGACGGGCGAACCGGCCACGGTCGAGGGCAGCACCTGGAAGTGGCGCGTCGATCCCGAAGCGCTCGAAGCCCTCGAAGCCGACGACGACGACGGCGGTCGCGTGGCGTTCCTGCATCCCTACGACAGACTGCTGTTCGACCGCAAACGGCTCGAGGAGCTCTTCGAGTTCACCTACGTGCACGAGCATTTCAAGCCGAAGGCGCAGCGGCGCTACGGCAACTTCGCGCACCCGATCCTGATGGGGGATCGTTTCGTGGGGATGCTCGACGCCGAAGTCGACAAAGCCCGCGAAGTGCTCCGCGTCAACGCGGTGCACGAGTTCCTGCCGTTCGAGCCCGAAGAGGACGAGATGGTGCGCGCCGAGATCGCCGAGCTGGCGGAGTGGCTGGGCGTCGCGGTCGAAGGCCTCCGCTGACGGACGGATGCCCCGTCCTGCGCGAGAGCCTGTGCGCCGGGGTTGTCGGCCCCTAGGGTGAGGGCATGGAGGTCCTCTTCATCGCCGGCTTCGGCCCCATCGCGCCCGACCCCGCTCGCACCTACGACTTCTGGTCCGGCGCCCTGGGCGTCGAGTTCGAGGAGCTCGCCCCGGAATACCACCACGCCACGAACCTCCCGGGCGCGAAGGTCTTCGGCCTGTGGCCGCTGGCGCAGGCGGCCGAGGCGACGTTCGGGTCGCCGGATTGGCCGGCCGATCTGCCGGTGCCGCAGGCGTGGATCGAGCTCGAGGTCGCGTCAGCCGACGCCGTGGCCGATGGTGCGGCTGAACTGCGCGCCGCGGGGCACCGGATCCTCGTGGACGCCCATCAGGAGCCCTGGGGCCAGACCACCGCGCGGCTGCTGAGCCCTGAGGGACTGCTGCTGGGCCTGTCGTACATGCCCGACTTCCACTGACTACGTCGTCGCCGACATCGAACTCAGCGCACCGACATCCGTCTGATCTTCTCGGCGTAACCGTCGAGCACATCGAGGATTCCGCGGTGCTGCCACACGCGGTTCCGATTTCTTCCTGTGCTCTCAGTGAGCACCCCGCGATCGGTGAGGGCGTCCAGCGCGCGAAGTGCCGCCATCTCTCCCAAGCCGAGTGTGCTCATGAGGTACTTCGTATTCATCGCGGGTTGGCCGACGAGAGCGGGGAGAATCTTCCATGCGGCGGCGTCTGAGCGCAGACCTTTCAACTGCTGGCGGGAGTCCTCGAGTTGCGCGACGAGGTCGTCGACGAGCTGGGTTCCGGTGGTCGCTGCGATCCGACTCGCCGAGGCGAACTCATCGACGATCGGCTCGGCGTCTCCGGCGCGGAACGCGGTCAGCGCGGCGAAGTAGCGGTCGACGTCGACGAGGAGCCCGGCCGAGATCGGCGCAGCGGTCGACCCGACGAGTCCCTTGTTGCGGAGGATGGATTGGGCGAGCGCGCGCCCCGTCCGGCCGTTGCCATCGGGAAACGGGTGGATGGTCTCGAATTGGGCGTGCGCAACGGCGACCTGCACGAGCACGGAGATGTCCTCGCGCTTGACGAAGCCCACCAGGTCCGCGATGGCACCGGGAATGCGGTCATGGTGGGGAGCCACGAACTCCGCGAGGCGAGGGCCGGCCTCACCGCGACCGATCCACACCTGCTCGGAGCGGTAATGCCCCGCCTCCTTCTCGAAGCCGCGCTGGTGGAGCATCAGCGCCTTGTGCATAGCGAGGATCGCGTCCTCGCTGATGTCGTCCGACAGTCGCAGAGCTGCCTCCATGGCACGGACGTTGCCGATCACGGTAAGCGCGTTCGCCTTGTCGCCCTCGTCGATCTCGGCGAGGGCGAGCTGCCTCGCGGAGGTCGTCAGCTGCTCGATCTGCGAACTGGACGCCGACTCCGTGCGCAGCAGGATCGCCGTCATCGGCCCGAGGGCAGGGTTGTCGGTGCCCAGCCGGCTCCGCGCGTGATTGTCGAACGCAACAAGGCTCCGGGTCGCGTCCTCGACGTTGGCGGAGACATCACCCGGAATCCGGGGATCCCAATCCCGTATCGGTGCCGTGAGGGTGGCGTCATACGGTCCGGTCTGCCGCAGCACCTCGGCGCGCGAGTGCATCTCGGGGGCTCGTGGTTTCCACTCGTAAATCTCGTGTGAGACCGCGGGTATAGGGATGCTCGGGTGGGCGGGACGTGCGGGCATGAAACTACTGTACCAACAGTTAGTGCAATATATGTTGGTAAGAAGCGTTTGTCACCGCGCATACGAGAAAGGGACCGCCTGGCCTGAATGGCCCGCGATCCCTTGTCCCGACTGGTGCCCCCGACTGGAATCGAACCAGCGACCTTTGGTACCGGAAACCAACGCTCTATCCCCTGAGCTACGGAGGCGTACCGGTCGAGGATATCACCGCGCCGAGGGCGTTCCTGCCCGCGGTCACCCCGCGTCGGCGGTGATGTCGGTGCCCTCGCCCATCGCGGCGATCGCGTCCGCGAGTCGCTCGGCGAGGTACGCGTGGCCGGCAGTCGACGGGTGATCGCGGCCGATCTCGCTCGCGTCGATCACCCAGCCGTAGTTCTCGGGGGTGATCCAGTCGTCCTGCACGGGGGAGACGTACCACCACCCGCGGTCGGCGGCGAGGTGGGCCAGGTCGTCGTCGATCCGAGCGGTCGCACGCTGCACCGGGAGCACCTGCGGCGCGGGGCCAAGGATGACGATCGCAGCGTCCGGGTACAGCGCGCTGAGCGCGTCCCACGCCGATGTCACCGCGGCGGTGTAGCCCTCGGGGTAGAGCACCCGGTCGTTGATCGATCCCTCGATGATCACGAGGTCGGGATGAAGGCCCGGATCCAGGGCGGCGATGCGCTCGCCGAAGCTCCCGCCGTCGATTCCGGGCTTGAGGTAGCCGCTGCCGCGCACGCCGTCGACGTGGGTCTCCCAGCCCAGCGTCTGGCCGATCACATACGCGTAACCGAGGGTCGGATCGGTCGCCGCGGATCCGTAGGTCCAGGAGTCGCCGAAGACGAGCACCGAGGCGTGCTCGGGAAGCACGAGCGGCGCGGGCGCGACGACCGCGGACGCTGCTCCCGCCACGGCAGGTTGCGGCACCGCCGTCGTGCGCCCGGCGGCGATGAGGCACGCGATCGCGACCGCCGCGACGGCCCCCGCCAGCAGCCACCACGAGCGGCTCAGGGGGGTGCGGGCGGCCGTGTTCACGCATCGAGAGTACGTCACGAAATGGCCCGTACCGCATCGGCTCGGAACCGGTGGAAACCGACGTGTGCCGAAGGTCACGGCATCCACTCAGACGCCTGTGATCGAGCACCCGATTTCGCGTGCGAGGATACTTCGGTGCAACGCCTCGTGACCGCTCAACTCGACCTCGATCTGGGGTCGTCCATCGACCTCATTCTCTCGATCACCGCAGCCCAGCAGGTGCCGGTGGTCCGCGAGGAGTTGACGTTCATACAGGGCGATCGCGTCTATACGCCGACCGAGATCGTCGACCAGTCCGGCAGCCGTCTGCACCGCCTCACCGGCGAGGCCGGACGGCTCGAGATCCGCTACGAGGCGACCGTCGCGGGGCACACCGCGACCAGTCGCACGAGCGACCTCGAGGCGATCACCTACCTGCGTCCGAGCCGCTACTGCCAGTCCGACGAAGTGTTCTCGCAGGCGCGTCGCCAGTTCAAAGGGCTGCACGGCCACGATCTGATCGCAGCGGTGAGCGAGTTCGTCGCCACGAGCACGACCTACACGCCCGGGCTCAGCCAGGGCACCGACAGCGCAGTGACCACGCTCATGACCGGTCAGGGCGTCTGCCGCGACTACGCGCACGTGGTCATCGCGCTGCTGCGCGCCATGGACATGCCCGCCCGATACGCCGCCTGCTACGCGCCCGGGCTCCAGCCGATGGACTTCCACGCCGTGGCCGAGGCCTACCTCGACGGGTCGTGGTACGTCATCGACGGCACCCGCCTTGCCGACCGCCGCTCGCTCGTGCGCATCGCCACCGGCCGCGACGCCGCCGACTGCGCGTTCCTGAGCTACCACGGCGGGCACGTCGGACTCTCGCGCATGCGCGTGGACGCCTGGGTGATCCCGGATGACGCCTCCCTCGACGACCTCGAAGGCGACGACCGCCTCGAGCACCTGTGGGAGGCCGAGGCATCCGATCTCGATCCCGACGACTTCACCACGCTGGTTCAGCTGGCCTGATCGAGGTCGAGTCGGACAGGCGCCTCCCAGGGGAGCGGCCCGGCCGCGCCCGTAGACTTGACAGGCTATGGATCCCGAAGCCCTCTCCGCCGCCCTCGTCGCCGTCATCGCCCCGCTCGCGGAGGCACGCCGACCCGGCTCCTCCGACGGGCTCGCGGCATCCGACTTCCCGCTCGAGCGACCCAAGAACCGCGATCATGGCGACTGGGCGTCCAACGCCGCGATGAAGCTCGCCAAGGTGGTCGGCGCGAACCCGCGCGAGTTCGCCTCCGAGATCGCCGCAGCCCTCGGCGCGACGCCGGGTGTCGCGAGCGTCGAAGTCGCAGGACCCGGCTTCATCAACATCCGATTGGATGCCGCGGCCGCCGGCGCTCTCGCCAAGACCATCGTCGACGCCGGCGCCGCCTTCGGGACGAATGACTCACGTGTCGACGAGATCATCAACCTCGAGTTCGTCTCGGCGAACCCGACCGGTCCGATCCACCTCGGCGGCACCCGGTGGGCGGCCGTCGGCGATTCGCTCGCCCGCATCCTGAAGTCGCAGGGCGCCTCGGTGTCGCGCGAGTACTACTTCAACGACCACGGCGCCCAGATCGACCGGTTCGCGCGGAGCCTCGTCGCCGCGCACGAAGGCCTGCCGACGCCCGAGGACGGCTACGGCGGCGGCTACATCGAAGACATCGCGCGGCGGGTCGCGCTCGCCTATGACGGCGACATCGATTCGCTCGACGCCGACGCGAAGCAGGAGGCCTTCCGCGCGCTCGGCGTGAACTTCATGTTCACTGAGATCAAGGCGAGCCTGCACTCCTTCGGCGTCGACTTCGACGTCTACTTCCACGAGAACGACCTGCACGAATCCGGCGCCGTTGAGCGCGCGGTCGAGCGACTGCGCGAGCAGGGCCACATCTTCGAGGATGACGGCGCGGTCTGGCTGCGCTCGACGACCTTCGGCGACGACCGTGACCGCGTCGTCATCCGCTCCAACGGCACGCCGGCGTACATCTCGGGCGACCTCGCCTACTACCTGAACAAGCGCGAGCGCGGGTTCAACCGGTGCATCATCATGCTCGGCGCCGATCATCACGGCTACGTGCAGCGGCTCATGGCGATGACGGCAGCCTTCGGCGACGAGCCCGGTGTCAACCTGCAGATCCTCATCGGCCAGATGGTCAACCTCGTGAAGGACGGCCAGCCGCTGCGCATGTCGAAGCGCGCGGGCACAGTCGTGACGCTCGAGGATCTCGTCGAGATCGTGGGAGTGGATGCCGCGCGCTACGCGCTCGTGCGCAGCTCGACCGACTCGAACCTCGACGTCGACCTCGACGTCCTGCAGAAGCGCACGAACGACAACCCCGTCTTCTACGTGCAGTACGCGCACGCCCGCACGCACAACGTCGGGCGCAATGCCGCGGCATCCGGAGTCGACCGCAGCGAATTCGCACCCGAGCTGCTCGGGCACGAGACGGAGTCGGCACTGCTCGGCGCCCTCCAGGAGTTCCCGCGCACTGTCGGATTCGCCGCCCAGGTGCGCGAGCCGCACCGCATCGCGCGCTACCTCGAGGAGCTCGCCGGCCTCTACCACCGCTGGTACGACAACTGCCGAGTGATCCCGCAGGGCGACGACCCGATCGAGGCGGTGCACCGCACCCGGCTCTGGCTCAACGACGCCACCGGCCAGGTGCTGCGCAACGGCCTGGATCTGCTCGGCGTGTCGGCACCCGAGAGGATGTAGTCATGAGTGCCGCCGACGCCCAGCCGACMGTGCCTGTTTCGGAGTGGGCGCCTGCGCCTCAGCCTCGCCGCCGAAGCGCGTGGCCGTGGATCGTCTCCGCGATCATCGTCGTCGCGCTCGCCGTGGCGGCGTGGTTCGTCGCTGAGTGGATCGCGCGCACCGTCGTCGAGAACACCATCCGAGATCAGGTCGTCACCAACCTGGCGYTGCCCGCCGACCAGCCGGTCGACGTGGTCGTCGAAGGCGCCGTGCTCCCGCAGCTGATCGCCGGCAGTCTGAATGAGGTGACGATCTCCTCGGAGGATGTCCCGCTCGACGCGGCCTCCGGCGACGTGACTGTGCGCATCGAGGGACTTCCCGTCCGAGGGGGACTCGAAGCCGACGCCGCGACGGCCACCCTCCGGCTCGACGAAGCCCAGCTGCGCGACCTCATGTCGACGGTGGACGGCTTCCCGGCCGAGTCGCTGGGACTGGCGGCCCCGGATGTCACGATCGACACCGAACTCAAGCTGCTCGGTGTCGGCTTCCCGGTCGGTGTGGCACTGACCCCCAGCGCCGATGCCGGGGACATCGTCCTCACCCCGGCGGGGCTGCAGCTGGGGGGAGCCGAGATCTCCGCCGCCGACCTCAAGGATCGCTTCGGCCGGATCGCCGACGCCGTGCTGCGGCCATGGACCGTGTGCATCGCCCAGTACATCCCGGTCGGCGTGAGCTTGGACAGCGTGGTCGTCGAGGGCGACCACCTGGTCGCTGACCTCGACATCGATGGTGGCATCATCGCCGACCCCGCCCTGCAGGAGAACGGCGCCTGCGCATGAGTCGCACTGCACCCGCGCCGCGTGCGCCGGTGGGCGCGCGCCTGCGGCGGCATATGCCGTGCCATAGACTTCAAGGGCTGCCCGGCAAGTGAGTCATCCGGCCGCGGCACCCGCCGAACCGGGTCAGGCCCGGACGGCGACGCGTCGAAGCTCCCACCGATTGGTCCTACCCGTGTCTGCCGCTCCGCACACCCGATCCGAGAATCGGTCAGCGCTCGCCGTGCCGGACGATGCCAATTCGCTGGTGCCCTCCGTCTGGCCCGACAGCGCTCAGCGCAACAAGCACGGCGTGCTCCAGGTGGGCGGCATGGCCGTGACGACCCTGCGCGAGAAATTCGGGACGCCCCTTTACGTGCTGGATGAGAACGAGGTGCGCCAGACCGCGCGCCGCACCCTCGCCGCGTTCCGCGCCGCCGCCGCGGCGCACGGCACGCAGGCGCGCGTCTACTACGCCGGCAAGGCCTTCCTGTCCACCGAGATGGTCCGGTGGGTCACCGAAGAGGGACTGGCGGTCGACGTGTGCACCGGGGGAGAGCTCGCAGTGGCCCTCGCCGCCGGCGCCGACCCTGCCCGCCTCGGCTTCCACGGCAACAACAAGTCAGTCGCCGAGCTCGAACGTGCCGTCCAGGTGGGCATCGGCTCGATCGTCATCGACAGCTGGATCGAGCTCGAGCGCCTCGCCGCGATCGTCGAGCGCCGCGACGCCGTGCAGGCGGTGCTGGTGCGCGTGAACAGCGGCGTGCACGCCGAGACGCACGATTTCCTCGCGACCGCGCACGAGGATCAGAAGTTCGGCTTCACGCTGACGGATGCCGCGGCTGCGGTCGCGCGCATCCGCGAGATCGACGGCCTCTCGTTCATCGGGCTGCACTGCCACATCGGCTCGCAGATCTTCGGCACGGCCGGCTTCCGCGAGTCGGCGGCGCGCGTGGTCGAACTCCACGCCGAACTCCTCGCCGGTGGCGAGATCCCCGTGCTGAACCTCGGTGGCGGCTTCGGGATCGCGTACACCGCGACCGACGACCCGACGCCGATCGAGGAGCTCGCCGCCGGGATCGTCGACGCGGTGGCCCAGGAGTGCGAAGTGCGCGGCATCCCGATCCCGAACCTGGCTTTCGAGCCGGGCCGGGCCATCGTCGGCCGCGCCGGCGTCACGCTCTACGAGGTCGGCACGACCAAGCCGGTACAGGTGGACGACGACTTCACGCGTCTCTACGTGAGCGTCGACGGCGGCATGAGCGACAACGCGCGCCCCGCGCTGTACGGCGCGCAGTACTCCGCCCGGCTCGCCTCTCGCACGAGCGACGCGAAGCCCGCCCTCGTGCGCGTGGTCGGCCGGCACTGCGAGTCCGGCGACATCGTCGTGGACTCCGAGTACCTGCCCGGCGACGTGGCACCCGGCGACCTCGTCGCGGTGCCGGCGACCGGCGCGTACTGCTTCGCGCTGGCCAGCAGCTACAACTACGTTCCGCGCGCGCCTGTCGTAGCCGTGCGCGGAGGCAAGGCCCGCATCATCGTGCGCGGCGAGACGATCGAGGATCTGCTCGCGCGCGACGCCGGTGTCACACCGACTTCTGGGAAAGGCAAGGCATGACCGACTATCGCCGCCTGCGAGTAGCCCTCCTCGGCGCCGGAGCCGTCGGCTCCCAGGTCGCCGCGCTTCTGCTGCGTCACGGTGACGAGCTCGCCGACCGCGCGGGCGCGACGCTCGAACTCGCCGGCATCGCCGTGCGCGACATCGACGCGCAGCGCGAAGTGGACCTGCCACGCGAGCTGTTCACCACGGATGCCGAGCCGCTCATCGTCGGCTCCGACATCGTGATCGAGCTCATGGGCGGCATCGAGCCTGCGCGCACGTACCTGCTGCAGGCGATCAACTCCGGCGCGGACGTCGTGACCGCCAACAAGGCGCTCCTCGCGACGCACGGTCCCGAGATCTTCGACGCCGCCGATCAGGTCGGAGCGCAGGTCTACTACGAGGCCGCCGCGGCGGGGGCGATCCCGATCATCCGGCCGCTGCGCGACTCGCTCGCCGGCGACCGCGTGCAGCGGATCATGGGCATCGTCAACGGCACCACGAACTACATCCTCGACCGCATGGACACCGAGGGCGCCGAGCTCGAGGACGTCCTCGCCGACGCCCAGCGCCTCGGCTACGCCGAGTCAGACCCCACGGCCGACATCGAAGGGTTCGACGCCGCGCAGAAGGCCGCGATCCTCGCCAGCCTCGCCTTCCACACGACGGTTCCGCTCGAGGCCGTGCACCGCGAGGGCATCACCGGCATCGACAAGTCGATGATGGATGCCGCCCGCCACGCCGGGTATGTCATCAAGCTTCTCGCCGTCTGCGAGCGACTCACCGGGGAACCGGATGCCGGTGGCACCGGCGAAGCCATCTCGGTGCGGGTCTACCCGGCGCTGATCAGCCGCGCCCACCCGCTGGCGAGCGTCCACGGCGCGAACAACGCCGTCTTCGTGCAGGCGGAGGCAGCCGGCAACCTCATGTTCTACGGCGCCGGCGCCGGTGGCGTGCAGACCGCCTCGGCCGTCCTCGGCGATGTCGTCTCGGCCGCCCGCCGTCATATCGCCGGCGGGGTCGGCG
>NZ_JBFUFC010000053.1:0-19264 GCF_056403635.1 Microbacterium sp. P2_F9
CACCACGCACTGCGTGAAGTCTGGGCGCGGTTGTGGTGTTTCGGCGTGATTGTGGTGTCTCGAGGGCGGCGCGGCGCTTCGACAAGCTCAGCGACCGGGGACCGGGGTTCGGCTCAGCTACCGGGTTCGGCTCAGCGACCGGGGTTCGGCTCAGCGACCGGGGTCGGCGCAGCGACCGACGTCAGCCGGTCAGTGCGGGTTCGGGGTGAGCGTGTACTTCGTCTGCAGGTACTCGTGGATGCCCTCTGCACCGCCCTCGCGACCGAGGCCCGACATCTTCCAGCCGCCGAACGGCGCGGCCGCGTTGGAGACGACCCCCAGGTTGAGGCCCATCATCCCGGTCTCGAGCCGGTCGATCATCCGCTGTCCGCGCGAGAGGCTCTCGGTGAACACATACGACACGAGTCCGTACTCGGTGTCGTTCGCGAGGCGGACGGCGTCGTCCTCGGTGTCGAACGGGATGATCGCCAGCACCGGACCGAAGATCTCTTCACGGAGAATGTCGCTGCCGGGCTGCACGTCGGTGACGACGGTCGGCTCGTAGAAGGTTCCCGGCCCGTCGATGGCCGAGCCACCTGTGCGCACCTGCGCACCGCGGGCGACGGCATCCGTCACCAGCGACGAGGCCTTCTCGACCGCCGCGCCGTTGATGAGCGGACCGATCGCGACGCCGTCTTCGGTGCCGCGGCCGATCTTGAGCCCCTGGACGCGCTCGGTCACGCGCCGGGCGAACTCGTCGGCCACCGACCGCTGCACGATGAAGCGGTTCGCGGCGGTGCAGGCCTGGCCGACGTTGCGGAACTTCGCGAGCATCGCACCGTCGACGGCCTTGTCGAGGTCGGCGTCTTCGAACACGACGAAGGGCGCGTTGCCGCCGAGTTCCATCGACGTGCGCAGCACACCCTGCGCTGCCTGCTGCATGAGCCGCTGCCCGACCTGCGTCGAGCCGGTGAAGGAGAGCTTGCGCAGCCGCGGGTCGCGGATGATCGGCTCCGACACCGCGCCTGACGTCGATGTGGTGAACACGTTCACGACCCCTGCCGGCAGCCCGGCGTCTTCGAGCAGCTTCGCGAAGTAGAGGGTGGTGAGCGGCGTGAGCTCGGCCGGCTTGATGACCACCGTGCAGCCCGCGGCGAGCGCGGGTGCGATTTTGCGGGTCGCCATCGCCAGCGGGAAGTTCCACGGCGTGATCAGGAAGCACGGGCCGACCGGATGCTGCGACACGATCATGCGACCGGTGCCCTCGGGGTTCGGCCCGTAACGCCCCTGGATGCGCGCGGTCTCCTCGCTGAACCAGCGCACGAACTCGCCGCCGTAGACCACTTCGCCGCGGGCCTCGGCGAGCGGCTTGCCCATCTCGATCGTCATCAGCAGGGCGAAGTCCTCCTTGCGCTCCTGCAGCAGGTCGAACGCACGCCGCAGCAGCTCGGCCCGCTCGCGCGCGGGGGTCGCCGCCCAGGCCGGGAACGCCGCGGCCGCCGCGTCGAGGGCGGCCTTGCCATCGGCGGGCGAGGCATCCGCGATCTCCTTGACGACCGTCCCGTTCGCGGGGTCGTAGACCTTGAGCGTCTTGCCGCCCTCGGCGGCCCTCCACTCGCCGCCGATGAACAGCGCATCAGGCACGCGCGCCAGCAGCTCGGTCTCACGGTTGTCGGTCATGGGGGGACCCCTTCGTCGGGCGGACGGATGCGAGTGGTCGCCGTCCATGGTCTGGCTCGGTGCCCATTCTGCCCGCGCGACGGGCGCGGAGCGATGTACACCGCGTACATCGACCCCCACTGCATTGTGCGACGCGGATACCGGATGCCGCGGCATCCGTCCCCCGGCGCCGGCAGGGTCAGGCGTCAGAAGACGTCGTCGACGAAGGCCACGTTGTACACCGCGATGCGCTGCGGCACGTCGGCGAACGCCTCGGCGCGCGCATCCGACGCGAGATACGCCTTCTCGGTCGCGAGGAACGCCTCTTCGTCGCCTTCGGCGCTGACCGCCCAGACGAACTCGTTCGTCGCGCGCAGCCCGTAGGCGAAGTCGATCGCGAACCCGGCCGCGGGGCGGACCTTCGGCATCCATTCCTGCCACCACGCCAGGAATGCGTCGTATTCGCCATCGACCAGGGTGTACCGCCGCAGTTGGATCGTCCTCATCCCTGCATCCTCCCACGCAGGCCGCCCTCGTATACTCGGAGCGTCCGGCGGAGTGTCACTCCCGTCGATGTCCGAAAAATGGGCACGAGTCGCTCGAGTCGAGCGCGAGACACATACGGAATCCCTGCCGGGTCGCACCGGCCGCCGCTCCCCCGCAGGGGCGCGGCACGATCACCGTCCCCGTGTCAGAAGGCTCCGTCATGTCCACGGTCTCCGCCCACATCGCCCGCACGCTCGCCGCCCACATCGACCACGTCTTCGGTGTCATGGGCAACGGCAACGCCTACTTCCTCGACGCGCTCGAGCAGTCGAAGCGCGTGACCTTCACCGCCGTGCGGCACGAGGCCGGCGGGGTGGTCGCCGCCGACGCGTATCATCGCGCCTCGGGGCGTCTCGCCGTCGCGACCGCGACCTATGGCGCCGGGTTCACCAACACCCTGACCGCCCTCGCCGAGGCCGTCCAAGCGCATGTGCCCCTCGTCCTGGTGGTGGGCGACGAGCCCACCTCGGGCCGGCGACCGTGGGGCGTCGACCAGATCGCGCTCGCGTCGGCCGTGGGTGCGCGCACCTACACCGCGGGACGCACGGATGCCGCGGCCACGACCGTCCTCGCGATCGAGCATGCCCTCACCTACCGGGTGCCGACCGTGCTCGCGATCCCGTACGACATCGCCGCGCTCGAGGCCGGACCCGTTCCGGTGGCGCCGGAGCCGCGAATTCCCGAGCCCCTCGCGCCGCACGGCCCCTTCGCCCACGGCGCGATCCGCGACCTCGCGCAGGCGCTGGCCGAGTCGTCGAAGCCGTTCCTCCTCGCCGGCCGCGGGGCGTGGCTCGCGGACGCCGGAGCGGCGCTCGGCGAGCTCGCCGCGCTCACCGGAGCGATCACGGCCGGGACCGCGCTCGGACGCGGCATCTTCCCGGAGTCCGAGTTCGACCTCGGCGTGACCGGTGGATTCGGCGCAGAGGGCGCGATGGACCTGATCCGCGAGGCCGATGTGGCCGTCGTGTTCGGCGCGTCGCTCAACCAGTTCACGATGCGCTTCGGCGAGCTGTTCGCTCCGGGAACCAGGGTGTTCCAGATCGACACGGCTCCGACCGCGACGCATCCGCACGTCGGGGGGTACATCCGCGGCGACGCAGCCGTGGTCGTCCAGCGGCTCCTCGATGAGCTGACGTCGCAGGGCTCGGCGTCGACCCGATGGCGGGAGTCGGTCGACCTCGCCGGGGTGCGCTCCTATGACTCCGGCGTGGGGATCGCACCCGACGGGCGCCTCGACCCGCGGTCGGTCGCGGTGCGGATCGGCGAGCTGCTGCCCGCGGATCGGGTCGTCGTGTCGGACGGCGGGCACTTCATCGGCTGGGCGAACATGCACTGGCCGGTCGCGTCCCCCGACCGCATGATCATGGTGGGCACGGCGTTCCAGTCGATCGGGCTCGGCCTGGCGTCGGTTCCCGGCGCGGCGCTCGGCAAGCCCGACGCGACGATCGTGCTGACCACCGGCGACGGCGGCGCGCTCATGGCGCTCGCCGACCTCGAGTCGGCCGTGCGGGTCGCGCGCGGCCGGGGCCTCGCGGTGGTGTGGAACGACGCCGCCTACAGCGCCGAGGTCAACCTGTACGGCCTCAAGGGGCTCGCGATCGAGCCGATGCTCATCCCCGAGGTCGACTTCGCCGGCTTCGCCCGGGCGGTCGGCGCCGAGGGCGTGGTCGTTCGCTCGCTCGCGGATCTCGATCGCCTGGAGTCGTGGGCGGCGGAGGATGCGGCATCCCGCCCCTTCCTGCTGCTCGACTGCCGAATCTCGGGCGCGGTGATCGCGCCGTACCAGCAGGAGATCATCCGCGTGAACTCCTGACGGGGCCCAGGGCGACCGATCCCTCGCGCGGTCGAAACCGCCACACGCGCCCGCCCGCAACGACTTCGACTACCGGTTTCGACCGCGCGAACGTAGGGCAGGCGACGGATGCCGCGGCTCACGCTCCGCGGAACTCCGGCTTGCGCTTGGCCTGGAACGCGGCGAAACCCTCGCGGTAGTCCGCGGTGTCGCGCAGCGACTCCTGCCCGCGCGACTCCTCGGCGACCACGCGCCACAGCCGGTCGTCGCGCAGGATGTCGATGAGCCGCTTCGACGCGAGAAACGCCTGCGTCGGACCCGCGGCCGCACGCGCCGCGCGCTCTCGTGTGAACGCGAGCAGTYCGTCGCGGGGCACCGCCCGGCTGAACAGCCCGGCCGCCACCGCCTCGGCCCCGCTCATGAGGTCACCGGTGAAGATGAGGTCCAGCGCCCGGTGCGCGCCCAGTCGCTCGTAGAGCAGCGCGTGACCGCCCGAGTCGAGCAGAGCGCCGATGTTGACGAACGGCGACCCCACCTTCGCGTCCGCGGCGAGGTAGACGACGTCGGTCGCGATCGCGAGGCCGAGCCCGACCCCGAGGCACGCCCCCTGCACCGCCGCGAAGGTCGGCGCGGGGAAGGCGGCGATCCGGCGCATGACGCCTTTGACCGCCCCGAGGTATCCCGCCACGTCGTCTGTGGCCGGGTCGACGCCGGCGATGTCGCGGCCCGCACAGAACGCGCGCCCCTCCCCTCGCAGCAGGAGCGCGCGGACGCCGGATGCCTCGGCACGCGCGTACGCGGCATCCAACTCCCCCAGCGCCTCGAGCGAGAGCGCGTTGAGCTTTTCTGGGGCGTTGAGGGTGATCTCGGCCACATCGTCGGCGATCGCGAGGTCGATCACGGCTCCTCCTACACGTCGTAGTCGACCACGACCGACTCGGTCGTGGGGTGGGATTGGCAGGTCAGGACGTAGCCGCGGTCGAGCTCGTCGGGTTCGAGCGCGTAGTTCTGCGTCATGGAGACGGAGCCGGTGACGAGCCGTGCACGACACGTGCCGCACACTCCGCCCGCGCAGGCGAACGGCACGTCGGGGCGCACCCGCAGCGCGGCATTCAGGATCGACTCGTGCGCCGACACCGGGCTGTCGACCGTCGACGACTGGCCGTCGAGGGTGAACTCGATGCGGCGGACGGGCTCGTCCTCGCGCACCACCACCGGGCGCCCCGCCGACGGCTCGGGGCGATCACCTTCGCCCGTCGTGAAGAGCTCGTAGCGGACGTGCGCGGTGTCGACCCCGATGTCGTCGAGGGTGTCGCGGCAGAGCTGGACCAGCTCGAAGGGACCGCAGAGGAACCACTCGTCCACGGTCTCCGGCAGCACGAGGACGTCGAGGATGCGGCGCAGCCGGGACTCGTCGATGCGGCCCGACAGCAGCGGAGCCGATCGCTGCTCGCGGGACAGCACATGGTGCAGCGCGAGCCGTGTCGGGTAGCGGTCCTTGAGGTCGGCGAGGTCTTCGAGGAACATGACGTCGGTCGTCGAGCGGTTCGTGTAGACGAGGGTCACCCGCGATGTTTCGGACCTCGCGAGAACCGTGGCGGCGAGCGCCATGAGCGGCGTGATGCCCGATCCCGCGGCGATCCCGGCGACGTGCGCGCCATCGAGATCGGCGAGCGTCGAGGTGAAAGTGCCCTGGGGGCTCATCACGTCGATCTCGTCGCCGGGGCGAAGCTCGGTCTGCGCCCAGGTCGAGAACCGGCCGCCCAGGTCGCGCTTGATGGCGACACTGATCGAGCCGGGTGCGGGCGGGCGGCACAGCGAATACGAGCGCCGCACCTCGTGTCCGTCGAGGTGGGCGCGAAGCGCGACGTGCTGCCCCGCGAGGTAGGCGAACTCGCCCTGCAGGCGCTCGGGGATCTCGAACGTCACCTCGACGGCGGCCTCGGTGAGGGGTCGCACCTCGGCCACTCGGAGCGCGTGGAATCGGGCACGCTTGCGTGCGGGCACGGTCGGGCCGCCGACCGCGCTCGCCAGCAGCGCATCCGCGACCTGAGCCGCGCCCTGGGCCGATCGAAGGGTCGCGCCGGAGGGCGCCGCGAACGGCGCAGGGAACGGTGCGGCCATCAGTGCACCTTGAAGTGGTCGAAGGGCTCGAGGCACGCGCGGCATTCGTACAGCGCCTTGCAGGCCGTCGACCCGAAGCGGGCGACCTCACGCGTGTCGAGCGACCCGCAGCGCGGGCACTTCACGGCAAGCTGCACCCGGATCACGCCGCCGACGGACGCGCGCCCGCTCGGCGGCGCGATCCCGTAGTCGCGCAGCTTCGTCTTGCCCGCCTCGCTCATCCAATCCGTCGTCCATGCCGGAGCGAGCGTGAGCCGCACATCCACCTCGTCGAATCCCGCCCCGTTGAGCGCGAGCACGACGTCGTCGCCGATCGCTTCGATGGCCGGGCACCCGGAGTAGGTGGGCGTGATGGTCACCGTCACGCGGGACCCGTCGACGGAGACGTCGCGGAGCACTCCGAGATCCTCGATCGTGAGGACGGGCACCTCGGGGTCGGGGATCGCCGCGGCGATCGCCCAAGCGCGGGCCGTGGCGGTCACCATGTCGCCCCCGGATGCTGCCGGGCCAGCACCTGCAGCTCTGCGAGCAGGAACGCGAGGCCCGGGAAGTGCACGCCGCGTCGGCCTCCGGCCGACGAACTGGGCCCCTGCGGCACGTCCAGCCCCGCTTCGGCGAACACGGCGTCGATGACGGCGTCGAAGCCCGCGCGCAGGCTCGACGGTCGCACCGCGACACCCTCGAGGCGCTCGATGAGCGGCTCGTCCCGGAAGAGCTCGCCGACATAGGGCCACACGTCGGCGATGGCGCGCAGCATCCGTCGTCTCGATTCTTCAGTGCCGCCGGCGAGTCGCAGCGTCCACTGCACGGCGTGGTCGCGGTGGTACTCGACCTCCTTCACCGCCTTCGCGGCGATCGCCGCCAGCGTCTCGTCGGTCGACCCTGCCAGCGCCGAGTAGAGCTCGAATTGATAGACGGATGCCGCGAGCTGGCGTGCGATCGTCTGCGCGAAGTCTCCGTTGGGCTGCTGGAAGAGCCACGCGCAGCGGAAGTCGGGCTCATCGCGCCAGTAGGCGAGGTCGTCCTCGGTGCGCCCGTCGTACGTGCCGGCGTAGCGCAGCAGGGACCGGGCATGACCGAGCAGGTCGAGCGCGATGTTCGCGAGCGCGACGTCTTCTTCGAGCTCGGGCGCGCGCGCGATCCACGCGCCCAGCTGCTGCGAGAGGATGAGCGCGTCGTCCCCGAGCCACAGCGCGTATTCGGCGACGTCGGCGCTCGCCGCACGTCCCCCTTCCCCCGCGAGCTCCGCGGAGAGTTCGATCTGCTCGACGGTGACATTGCCGTGCGGGTCGGTCTCGGTCACAGGTGCGGCACCCCCTCGGACGCCGTGTAGTAGACGGCGTGGCGATAGTTCTTGCCCGCGGGGCTCTCGAAGAACGCGCCCTTCGAGTCGGGGTCGCTCGTCGTGATCGCATCGGCGGGCACCACCCATACCGACGTGCCTTCGCCCCGGCGCGTGTACACGTCGCGCGCATTGCGCAGCGCGAACTCCGCATCGGGTGCGTGAAGCGACCCGGCGTGCACGTGGCTCAGGCCACGGCTCGCGCGCACGAACACCTCCCAGAGCGGCCACGTCTCGCGGTCGGAACCGCCCGGAGTCGCCATCATGCCACCGCCCCTTCGACAGGCTCAGGGACCGGGGAGAAGCGCTCGGACTGCTTGCGGGCGTATTCGGCCGCCGCTTCGCGCACCCATGCGCCGTCCGCATGGGCGTCCCGTCGGTTCCTGATGCGCTCCGCATTCATGGGCCCGCGGCCCGCGAGTACCTCGTGGAACTCGGTCCAGTCGATCTCGCTGGTGTGCCAGCGCTTCGCGTCGTCGTCCCACCGCAGCTCGGGGTCGGGGAGCGTCACACCGAGCACCTCGGCCTGGGGCACCAGCATCCCGATGAACCGCTGCCGCAGTTCGTCGTTCGAGAACCGCTTGATCTTCCACGCCGTCGACTGGGCCGAGTTGGGCGACTGGTCATCCGGCGGACCGAACATCATGAGCGACGGCCAGTACCAGCGGTTCACGGAATCCTGTGCCATCTCCTGCTGCGCGGGCGTGCCCTGCATGAGTGAGAGGAGGATCTCGAAGCCCTGACGCTGGTGGAACGACTCCTCCTTGCAGATGCGCACCATCGCGCGTCCGTAAGGTCCGTACGACGCGCGGCACAGCGGAACCTGGTTGCAGATCGCGGCGCCGTCGACGAGCCAGCCGATGGCGCCCATGTCTGCCCACGTCGGCGTCGGGTAGTTGAAGATGGACGAGTATCGGGCGCGTCCGGCGATGAGCTGGTCGGTCATCTCGTCGCGCGTGATCCCGAGGGTCTGGGCCGCCGAGTAGAGATAGAGCCCGTGGCCGGCCTCGTCCTGCACTTTCGCCATCAGGATCGCCTTGCGCTTSAGGCTCGGGGCGCGCGTGATCCAGTTGSCCTCGGGCTGCATACCRATGATCTCGGAGTGGGCGTGCTGCGAGATCTGGCGSATGAGCGTKYKRCGGTAGGCCKSCGGCATCCAGTCCCGCGGCTCGATGCGCTGCTCGGCTGCGATGAGCTCGTCGAAGACCGTCTGCTGGGCGGCCTCATCCTGTGGTTCAACAGGTCGAAGGGCGGCTGTGGTCATCATCGACTCCTCATTTACAGACCGTTCGTTCAGTAAAGTGTACTCCATGCCCTGCCGACGATCCCGCGGGGCTGTCAGTCGGCGGTTCGGTCGGCGGTTCGGTCGGTGGTGAGGGATCGGCCGCGGAACTCCGCGACCACGTCGCCGGTCTCGTCAGTGACGGTGACGTCGTACAGCCCGGTCCGGCCGCTCACGGTGCGGCGGACGGCCTCCGCGGTGAGCGTCTGCCCTGCGCGGGTGGCCTTCAGGAAGGTGATGTCGGCGCCGGCGGCCACCGTCACACGCTCGTCCTCGTTGCACGCGATCGCGAAGGCCGTGTCTGCCAGTGCGAACACGAGTCCGCCGTGCGTGATGGCGAAGCCATTCGTCATGTCCTCGCGCACACGCATGGACACGACCGAACGTCCAGGTTCATCGACCTCGACGACCATGCCGAGGGCGGCGGATGCCTGATCCCGCTGCATCATCGGACGCACGGTCATGCCTCCACCCGTTCGAGCTTGTCCGCCCGGTCATCGAGCTTGTCGAGATGCTTCGCCACCAGCGTGAGCACGTCGTAGGTCGCGACGATCTCGTCGCGCTGGTTGAGGATCACGGCATCCCACCGCACTTCTCCGTACTCGTCAGTCTCGCGCGGCGTGATCTCCTTCGCCGTCAGCACCACGCGGATCTCGTCCCCCGGGGACACGGGAGTGATGAAGCGGAGGTTCTCGAGTCCGTAGTTGGCGAGCACGGGACCGGGATCAGGGTCGACGAACAGCCCGGCCGCCCAGGAGACGAGCAGATAGCCGTGTGCGACGCGACCCGGGAAGAACGGGTTGGCCGCGGCGGCCTCCTCGTCCATGTGCGCATAGAACGTGTCGCCGGTGAAGTGCGCGAACGTCTCGATGTCGTCGAGCGACACCGACCTCGACGCGGACGCGATCTGGTCGCCGATGCGCAGCTCATCGAGCGACTTGCGGAACGGATGCCGGTCGCTGCGTGCGGTGGCACCCTGGTGCCACACGCCGGTGAGGGCGGTGAGCATCTCCGGAGACCCCTGCAGGGCGGTGCGCTGCATGTGGTGGAGGACGGCGCGGATGCCGCCGAGCTCCTCGCCACCGCCGGCGCGGCCCGGTCCACCGTGCACGAGGTGCGGCACCGGCGAGCCGTGCCCGGTGGAGGTGCGCAGGTCGTCGCGGTCGAGGAACAGCAGTCGCCCGTTGAAGGCGCCGATGCGGGCGAGCAGAGTGGCGGCGACCGCCGGATCGCTGGTCGCGACGCTCGTCACGAGCGAGCCGCCGCCGAGGGCCACGAGGTCGCCGGCCTCGTCGACCGTGTCGTACGCGAGCACGCTCGCGACGGGTCCGAACGCCTCTATCTCGTGCACGGCGGCAGCCGAGGCATCCGTGAATCCGATGAGGAGGGGCCCGAGGAAGGCGCCGTCCGGGGCATCGCCCGTCGTGCCGTCGGCGCGGACGACCTCGGGCAGGTCGGTCGAGCCCAGCAGAACGAGGCCGCCCGCCGCTTCGAGCGCCGCGACGCTGCGGAGCACCTCGTCGCGCTGCTCGCGCGAGACGAGCGGTCCCATCGTCACGGTCTCCACATGCGGGTCGCCGATCACGACGCGTTCCGCGATCTTGGCGGAAAGGGCGGCGACCAGGGCATCGACCGAGCCCGCCGGCACGATCGCGCGCCGGATCGCGGTGCACTTCTGGCCGGCCTTCGTCGTCAGCTCGACCAGCAGCTGCTTCACGTAGGCGTCGAACTCCGGCGTGCCGGGCGTAGCGTCCKGACCGAGCACGGAGGCGTTGATCGAGTCCGTCTCACTCGTGAACCGCACTCCCCCCGCCGCCTGCTCGCGCAGCTTCGCGGCGGTCGACGCGCTTCCGGTGAACCCGACGAGGTCGCCGAGCCGAAGGTGGTCGAAGAGGCCAGGAACACTCCCCGACACGAGCTGCAGCGACCCGGCGGGCAGCAGGCCGGACTCGACGAGGATCCGCACCCAGGCCTCGGCGACGTAGGCGGTCGGTGTCGCCGGCTTCACGAGGCTCGGGACTCCGGCGAGGAACGCGGGCGCGAACTTCTCGAGAGCGCCCCACATCGGGAAGTTGAAGGCGTTGATCTGCACCGCGACGCCGGGGAGGCGGGTGTACACGTGCCGGCCGAGGAACGACCCATCCTTTGCGAGCGACTCCACCGGACCGTCGAGGTACACCTGCGCGTTCGGCAGCTCGCGGCGGCCCTTCGACGAGTAGGTGAAGAGCACGCCGATGCCGCCGTCGACATCGCTGAGCGAGTCGCGGACCGTCGCACCTGCGCGCTTCGAGAGCTCGTAGAGCTCCTCCTTGCGCGCCGTCAGCGCGATGCCGAACTGCTTCAGCAGCAGCGCGCGCTGGTGAAACGTGAGCGCGCCGAGGCTCCGCTGGCCGACCGTGCGCGCATGCTCCAGTGCGCCGGCGAGGTCGAGCCCGTCAGTGCTCAGACGAGTGACCTCCTCGCCCGTCGAGGCATCCCGCACCGTGACCCCCTTGGTCCCTGAGCCTGTCGAAGGGCCGGCAGGGCTCCACCACGCATCCTGCACGTAGCTCGGCAGGACCTCGATCCCTGTGCTCACTGTTCGCTCCATTCGTAGAATCCGCGGCCGGTCTTGCGGCCCAGGTGTCCGTCGGCGACCATCCGCCGCAGCAGGTCGGGCGGCGCGAAGCGGACGCCCAGTCGCGCGTGCAGCTCCTCGGCGATTCCGAGGCGCACGTCGAGCCCGACGAGGTCGGTCGTGCGCAGCGGGCCGATCGGATGCCGGTAGCCGAGCTCCATCGCCCCATCGACGTCGGCGGCCGAGGCGACGCCCTCCTCGAGCATGCGGATGGCCTCGAGACCGAGCGCGACACCGAGGCGGCTCGACGCGAATCCGGGGCTGTCGCGCACGACGATGGGAACCTTGCCGATCGCGGTGACCCATGCGCGGGCGTCGGCGACGAGCTCGGGCGCGGTGGCGCGCCCCACCACGATCTCGATGAGCTCCGACGCCGGGACCGGGTTGAAGAAGTGCAGGCCGATGAAGCGGTCCGGGCGGGTGAGGCCGAGCGCGAGGTCGTCGATCGAGATCGAGGAGGTGTTCGTCGCGAGCACGGAGTCCGCACCGAGCACTCGCTCAGCGCGTCCGAGCGCGTCGGCCTTGAGCGCGCGATCTTCCGGCACCGCCTCGATGACGAGCCCGCAGCCGGCGAGCGCCGCGGCATCCGCCCCCGTCTCGATGGCAGCGGTCAGGCCGGCGAGGTCACGCGTCGTGCCGCCGCGCTGCACGCTGCGATGCAGACTCTCGAGCACGCGAGCGGATGCCGCGGCCGCGGCATCCGCGTCCCTCTCGATGACGACGACCGAGGCGCCGGCGAGCGCGAAGGCGTGCGCGATGCCCGCGCCCATGCGTCCACCGCCGATCACGCCGACGTGGGCGGGCACGGCAGGCGCCGTGTCTTCGCCGGGCGTGCGGGTCATCGCTTGCGCCTCTCCAGGAACGCGGTCATTCGCCGGTGCTTCTCGGGGCTCTCGAACAGCTCGGCCTGCAGTTCGAGCTCGATGGTGGGGTGCGCGTCGGGTGCGGCGCGCAGCGCCGTCTTGGTGTGGCGGGTCGCGAGCGGGTCGTTCGCGGCGATGCGGTCGGCGAGCGCGAGTGCCGCGTCGAGGAGTGCGTCGGGTTCGTGCAGCGACGAGACGAGCCCCCACGCGAGTGCGTCATCGGCATCCAGAATCCGTCCGGTCAGCAGCAGCTCTGTCGCACGCGCCTTGCCGACGATCTCGGGCAGCCGCCAGGTGGCGCCGGCGGCGGCGATGATGCCGAGTCCCGTCTCGGGGTTGCCGATCCGCAGGCGCGGCGTGCCGATCCGCAGGTCTGCGGCGTAGGCGAGCTCGGCACCGCCGCCGAGCGCCCAGCCGTCGAGCGCGGCGATGACCGGCATCGGGAGCGCGCGGACGCGCTGGAACGCGCGGGTGTTGATGCCGCGGCGCGCGTCGTCGGCGCGCCGGTCCCGCAGCTCGGCGATGTCGGCGCCCGAGGCGAAGACGCCGCCGGCACCGATCAGGATGAGTGTGCGCGGCCGTTCTTCGAGTTCAACGCACAGAGCGTGCAATTCGTCGACCATGGTCTGGTCGATCGCGTTGCGGACCTCGGGTCGGTCCAGCGTCGCCACCACGCGGTCATCGCGGCGCTCGATGCGCAGCGCGTCGGACATCGTCATCCTCTCGTCATCCGCTCCGGCGCGGACGAGTCGCTTGAATATCTAACCGATCGTTCAGTAATAGCAGATCGATGGCCCTTCGCCAAACACACCCCCGCGACGCCGCTCCCGCGATCCGCCCACGCTCGCTTCGGAGCGGAGTGTCAGACTGGACCCGTGCCCGACCCGACCACTGCCCCACCGGAGCACATCGCCGCGCCCCGTCGCGGTCGCCCGGGCTACGACCGCGATCAGGTGCTCGAGATCGCGGTCGCGCTGTTCAACGAGCAGGGCTACGACGCGACATCCGTCGCCGACCTCGCGACCCGGCTGGGACTGACGAAATCGGCGCTGTACCACCACTTCGATTCGAAGGAGCAGCTCCTCGCCCTCGCCCTCGACGAGGCGCTCAGCCGGCTCGAGGGCGTCTTCGACGAGCCGGACGCCCGCGAGGGCTCCCCGGCGGAGCGCCTCGGCGCCGTGCTGCGCGGGGCCGTCCGCGTGCTCGTGGACCGGCTCCCCTACGTCACGCTGCTGCTCCGGGTCCGCGGCAACAGCGCTGTCGAGCGGGCCGCGCTCGAGCGACGCCGCGCGTTCGACCACCGCGTCACGGCGCTCGTCGTCGAGGCGCAGCAGGCCGGAATCGTGCGGGACGACATCGACGGGCCGGTCGCCACTCGCCTCATCTTCGGCATGGTCAACTCGATCGTCGAGTGGTACCGCCCCGGCGGCCCCGTCGATCGGGAACGCCTCGCCTACGACGTCGTGACGATGGCGCTCGACGGGATCCGCACGCGCTGACGACACCCCCGGCGGTCCCTGAGCGTGTCGAAGGGTCCGCGGCGCTACGCCAAGCTCAGCGACCTGTGCCCGGCTGCGCGAGCATGTGCTGCGCAAAGAACGCCGTGAGCTCGTCCGTCGCGGTCAGCGGCAGCACCGCCGCCACGTACTGATCAGGGCGCACCACGACGACGACACCGTCGCGGGACAGACCGCGCTCGGAGAAGATGTCCACGCTGTTCCACGCACTGGGGCCGGCGGCGTAGACCTTCTCCCAGTCGGTCAGACCCAGCGGGCCCGTCTGAGGCAGGAACGCCTTCGGCACCCGCGAGATGTCGACCTCCTCGAAGCGCTGCTGATAGATCGCCTTGACGTCGAACACGAGGTCGACGTCCGCGCCGACGGGGGTGAACCGCGCCACCGGTGACTCCGGCGACGACAGCCACTCCGCCCACGAGGCGAGCGTCGACGGTTCGCCTGCTGCGGGAGCGTCGGCGAAGGCGTAGATGCGCCAGCGTCCGTCGGCCTTGGCATGGTGACCGAGGTGCACGACGTTGCCGTCGCACACGCGCACCACCTCGGCGGATTTGAACCGTTTGCCGAGGGGAAATCCCTCCGCGAGCGCCTGGTGCGCGGCATCCGTCACGATCATCGACTCGCCGTATTGGGTCATGAAGCCGGAGGGGAACTCGGCGGTCGCGAGGTAATAGGTGGCGAGATCCTGCGGGTCGGTGATCTCTTCAGGCTTGCGGGCCATGAGCGAGGACCACTCCTTGTCGAAGTCGATGAGCTGCTGGGCGACGGGCTGCCGCTCGGCGGAGTAGGTCGCCAGCAGCGACTCGGGGCTGCGGCCGGTGAGCACCGCGCCGAGCTTCCAGCCGAGGTTGAAGCCGTCCTGCATCGACACGTTCATGCCCTGCCCCGCCTTGGCGCTGTGGGTGTGGCAGGCGTCGCCGGTGAGGAAGACGCGAGGGGTGCGGTCCGAGCCCTCGGGCACGTCGTCGAACTTGTCGGTCACGCGGTGGCCGACCTCGTAGACGCTGTGCCAGGCAACCTGCTTGACGTCGATCGAGTACGGATGCAGGATCTCGTTCGCCTTGCGGATGATCCCCTCGATCGGCGTCTGGCGCACGCGGTGGTCGTCATCGTCGGCCACGGCGCCGAGGTCGATGTACATGCGGCTGAGATAGCCGCCCTCGCGTGGGATGTGCAGGATGTTCCCCGCCTCGGCGTTGATCGCGCATTTCGTGCGCCAATCGGGGAAGTCGGTGTTGACGAGCACGTCCATGACGCCCCACGCGTGCCGCGAGATGTCGCCCACGTGCGTGCGCCCGATCGCCTCTCGCACGCCGCTGCGCGCGCCGTCGCACCCGGCGACGTACTTCGCACGCACCGTGCGCTCCTCCCCTGCCCGCGCTCCGGCGGTGTGCCGCACGCGCACCTCGACCGGGTACTCGCCCCCGTCCTCAACCGTGAGGCCGACGAATTCGACGCCGTAGTCCGGGACGATCCGACCGGGTCCGTGCGCGGCGGCTTCGGCGAAGTAGTCGAGCACGCGCGCCTGGTTCACGATGAGGTGCGGGAACTCGCTGATCTTCAACGCGTAGTCCTCGGTGCGCGCCGTGCGGATGATGTTCTTCGGATTCTCCGGATCAGGGGTCCAGAAGTTCATATAGGCGATGTTGTACGCCTCGGCGACGATGCGCTCGGCGAACCCGAAGGCCTGGAACGTCTCGACGCTGCGCGGCTGGATGCCGTCCGCCTGACCGAGCACGAGACGCCCGTCACGGCGCTCGATCATGCGGGTCGTGACCTCCGGGAATTGCGACATCTGCGCGGCGAGGAGCATCCCCGCGGGGCCGGATCCGACGATGAGCACATCCATCTCGTCGGGGAGATCGGCGGGGCGATCGAGGCCGGCCCCCGACGCGTCCTGGACGCGGGGCTCGCCGGACACGTAGCCGTGGTGGTGGAACTGCATGAGATGTCCTCCGGACGACACTGTCGAGATGGCCTTGCGGGGTGGAGCGCCTCGTTCTATATTCGAACGGAACGTTCTACTATTGAACAGATCGTATACGTTCCGCGTGAGGCACGCAAGAGGAGATCTCCATGACGGATGCCGCGACCACCGTGCCGCCCTCGCAGACGCTGAGCCGCGGCATACGGATCCTGGAGATCCTCGCCGACGCGCGTGAGCCGCTGTCGATCGATGAGACCGCCAGGCGCCTGGGCGTACATCGCTCGGTCGCCTATCGCCTGCTGCGCACGCTCGAGGATCACAGGCTGGTGACGCGCGACAGCGCGGGACGCATCCGGCTCGGGGCCCGGATGGCGGCGCTGGCCGCCGGAGTCGCACACGATCTGCAGGCTGGGGCCCTGCCCGAGCTGACCGCCGTGGCGAACGAGCTCGGCATGACGTGCTTCCTCACCGTGCTCGACCACGACGAGTGCATCACGCTCGCGAGCGTCGAGCCGCGACACGCGATCGCCTCGGTCGCCCAGCGACCGGGTGCGCGTCATCCGATCACCGTGGGCGCCCCCAGCAAGGCCATCCTCTCGGCGATGGCAGCGTCCGAATGGCCCGTCGAGGTCGGCGACCGGCTGCGCTCCGAGATCGCCCAAGCCGCGGAGCGGGGCTGGGCGACGAGCCATGACGAGGTCATCCCGACGGTGCAGGCGGTGTCGGTGCCCCTGCGCCTGCGCGGTGGGCAGCGCCCGGCGGCCATCGCCGTCGTGCACGTGTCGAGCCCCGTCGATCCCGCGGCGATCGCTGCGCGCCTGGAGCGGTCGGCCGCCGCGATCCGCGAAGCGCTCGGCGGCTGATCCCGCTCAATCGCAAGTGCTCAGGCGACCTGCAGCACCGACGCGAGCACTTCGTCCGCCCAGGCGACCGCCAGGTCGCTCGGCAGATCACGGCTCGAGGCATCGTGCCGACCGTAGCGGCCGATCCGCTGAGCGCCGAACTCGGCAAGCATCTCGTCGATGATCTCGCTTCCGCGGCTGTAGTGCTCATAGGTGTGGTCACCGAGGCCGAACATCGCGTAGCGCAGGCCGACGAGATCCGGGTGCTCGCGTCGCACGCGCTCGTAGAAGGGCTTCGCGCTCTCAGGAAGGTCGCCCTCCCCATGCGTGGAGCAGACGATGAGATGGAGCGCCTCCGTGTCGACCGACATCGGTTCGACGTCCTGCAGATCCGCCACCTCCACGTCGTGTCCACTCCGAGCGAGCGAATCGCTCACGTCGTCGGCCACCATCTCGGCGTTGCCGCTCTCAGTGCCGAACATCACGAAGATCTTCATGCCGGGTCCTTCCTCTCCTGGAGGGTCGATTCGACGCGCGCCAGGACGGCGGCGTGCTGGGCAGGGTCGCTCAGCTTGCGGCGGCACCGGCTCGGTCCCGCCGCGGTGCGCTCCAGATCGTCGATCGCGCGCCACAGCGCCACCCACGTGCGTCCGCCCCGCGCGACCGACGGGAGCGCATCCAGGCCACCTCGCTCGGGCAGGGGCGGCACGGCGGCGACCCGCTCCGCGACGTCGCGGGCACGGGAGCGCTGTTCCGGGATGGTTCCTCGCGCGCCGGTTGCCAGCCATCCGGCGGTGATCAGCCGGGCGTCTTCGCGGAACGACTCGGACTCGAATCCGACGGCGGTGATGACGGTGTCGGTGGGAATCGTGAGAAGTGCTCCGGACTCATCCGCGACGTCGATCCCCACCACCCGCTGATCGCCTCGCACGGCGACGGGCGTCCGACCGAAATGCAGCACGATGTCGACGCGGGCCGACCCCGCCCGCTCGACGCCGACGATGTGGGAGAGGCCGGCGCGGCGCGCCGCCTGGTCTCCGCCGGCGACATGCACCACAGCGCCGTCGATGTCCAGGATCTCCTTCAGCATCGCCTCGTCCCAGCGCGGCCGCCAGCCGCGAGCGACGAGGTCGATCCGGCGGACCGGCGACGGCACGATGGTCGACAGCAGGTCATCGTCGAGGTCAGAGCCCTCGAAGTCGGCGGGCGCCTTCGCCAGGAGGCGCACGACGTCGAGCGCGACGTTGCCCGCCCCGACGACGACCGGCGTCACACCGATCCTGGGCTCCGCGTCGAACTGGTCCGGATGCCCGTTGAGCGCTCGTGTGAATTCGCCGGAGCCCACAACGCCGGACAGCCGCGACCCCGGGATGCCGAGGTCGCGGTCACGGCTGAGCCCCGTCGCCATCACGACGACGTCGAAGGCATCACGAAGGTCGTCGACGGATACCTCGCCGCCGACGTCGACGCCGGTGATCAGGGTGACCTGCGGAGCATCGAAGACTCGCTCGAATTGCCGGGAGACAGCCTTCGTTCCCTGATGATCGGGAGCGACCCCGTGTCGAATGAGGCCGAACGGMACCGACAGCCGCTCGAGCAGGACCAGTTCGGCGTCGGGAAGTCTCCGGATGATCGCCTGGGCGCTGTAGCACCCGGCTGCGCCGGCACCCACGATCGCGACCTTGGTCATGGCTCCTGCCTCACCACTCCACGGGGAGCGCGGTCGTGCCGCGGAAGACCCAGCCGCGGAACTCGACCGCGTCCGGGTCGGCAAGCCGAAGCGTGGGGAACTCGGCGAACAGCCGCGGCAGGCCGACGGCGCCGACCATGTCGCGTGCGAGCCAGTTTCCCGCGCAGATGTGCGTTCCGTTGCCGAACGACAGGTTGGTGACGCGCTCCCGGAACAGGTCGAACTCCTCGGGACGCTGGAAGATGCGCTCGTCGCGGTTGGCCGACGCCACCACCACGCCGATGCTGGAGCCCTTCGGGATCGGCACGCCGCCGACCTCGGTGTCGCGAGTGACGAACCGGGGATACATGCCGACCGGGGACTGGTGCCGAGCGGTCTCTTCGAACACGTCTGCCCACTCCCGCTCGGACCGTGCGACAGCCGCGAGCTGTTMGGGGTGCGTGAGCAGCTCCCAGACCGCACTGGAGATGACATGACTCGGCTCGTTCACTCCACCCGAGATCGCGAGCTTCACGTTCGCGCGCACCACCTCGTCGGGGATGTCGTGCGGAGCGTGGAGGAACGAAGAAAGGATCGAGTCGTCGGGCTTCTCTCGCAGCACGGCGGCAGACTCGACGATGGAGGCCTCGATCTCCGCGTTCACCCGCGCTGTCTGGGCCCACATGTCCGAATCGTCGACGACGTTCCCGATGCCGGCGATCAGCGTGTGCGACCAGTCCATCATCGTGTCTGCGGAGACCCCCTTCAGCCCCAGCACAGCGGTCAGATTGTCCGCGGCGAAAGGCACGGCGTATTCACGGAAGAGGTCGGCCCCGGGGCCGAGCTGCCGCAGCCGCTCCAGGTGGAGATCGGCATTCCTCTCGAAGACCTCATGCCACGTCGACTTGATGGCGACCGGACGAATCGCCCGCGAGAGCGTCATGCGTTCGGGCTTGTGCTCCGGGTCATCCTTGCGGAGCATCGAGCGCCCCATCGCCCGCACCATGGTGGAGCGCTCCGCGGGCTCGTGCGCGCTGAATGTCTCCTGGTCCATCTCGATCGAGAAGCAGTCGTCGAAGGTGGTCACGAGGTATCTGTTGAGCGAAGG
>NZ_JBFUFC010000054.1:0-19180 GCF_056403635.1 Microbacterium sp. P2_F9
GAGCTCGATCTTGTCGCCGACCTTCGCGGACTGCCGATCGAGGACGACGATAGTGCCGACCTCGACCTTCTCCTGCCGGCCACCGGCGCGCACAACTGCGTAAACCACTTCACACCTGTTTTCGTCTTGGGAGCGCACGGCTCCGATTGTCTTTGTGAGACTGGAAAGTCCTGGTGGTCTCTGCCGTTTCCGGCGAAGCTCTCGAGGTAAAGCCCTACCGCCCGCGTAACGGGACGCACCAAAGGACTACTTTACCGGATGCCGCGACCGCAAGCAAAAGCGCGGCGCGCCGTGGCGCGACATCCGGTGCATATGATCAGGTTCGTGGCGATCCTGATCGACGATCCGCGCTGGCCGGCGCATGGGCGACTCTGGGCTCATCTGGTGTCCGACCATGACCTGGACGAGCTGCACGCCTTCGCCGCGGCGCAGGGGATTCCGCGGCGCGGGTTCGATCTCGACCACTACGACGTGCCCGACGAGGCGCACGAACGGCTCGTCGCCGCGGGTGCCCGCCATGTCGACGGGCACACGCTCGTGCGAGCGCTCATCGCCTCCGGGCTGCGCGTGACGGCACGGCAGCGCCGGGGGCTCTGAGCATCAGTCTTCGGTCGGGGCGTGCTGCACCGGCGTACCGGTCAGCGCAGCCGTCGTGACCCGGCGGCGCGCACGACCCTGACCCGGAGCCTTGGGCTCGGGCAGGGCGCTCAGCACGGAGTCCAGGAGCAGGTCGGTCTCGGTCCGGGGGGCCCTGGTCTGCTCCGGCCGCTTCTTCCGCGGCTTCTTCGCCCGCTCCGCGGCGGGCGGGGCGGCCTCGACGGGACGCACCTCCTGCACGGGCAGCGCCTCGGCGATCGGCTCGTCGTGGTGGTGGATCGTCGAAGCCGCGATCTGCGCGAGCGCAGACTTCACACCCTCGGTGATGACGTGGGTTCCGCCCGACGGAGGGGTCTGCGAGTTCGTGCGGGCAGGCCGGCGATTGGTCGTCGGAGGCGCACCGTTCGGCGGGCGATGCCTGACAACCGGGTCGTGGTGCACGATGACACCGCGGCCGGCGCAGACCTCGCACTGCTCGCTGAAGGTCTCGAGCAGTCCGAGCCCGAGCTTCTTGCGGGTCATCTGCACGAGACCGAGCGAGGTGACCTCGGCCACCTGGTGCTTGGTGCGGTCGCGGCTGAGGCATTCGACGACGCGACGCAGCACCAGGTCGCGGTTGGATTCCAGCACCATGTCGATGAAGTCGACGACGATGATCCCGCCGATGTCACGCAGTCGGAGCTGGCGCACGATCTCCTCGGCGGCTTCCAGGTTGTTCTTCGTGACGGTCTCCTCGAGGTTTCCCCCGGAGCCGACGAACTTGCCGGTGTTCACGTCGATCACGGTCATCGCCTCGGTGCGGTCGATGACGAGCGATCCACCCGACGGGAGCCACACCTTGCGGTCCAGCGCCTTCTCGATCTGCTCCGAGACGCGGAACTCGTCGAACGGGTCGGCTTCGCCTTCGAACGTCGCGATGCGGTCCAGCAGGTCGGGAGCGACGCTCGCGAGGTAGCTGGAGATCGTGTTGTGCGCGTCTTCGCCCTGGATGAGCATCTTCGTGAAGTCCTCGTTGAAGACGTCGCGGACGATCTTCACGAGCAGGTCCGGCTCGGAGTGCAGGAGCGCGGGAGCCTGGATGCTGTCCACCTGCGTGCTGATGTGCTCCCACTGGTTTGTGAGGCGCTGCACATCGCGGGTGAGCTGGTCCTCGGTGGCGCCCTCGGCGGCCGTACGGACGATGACGCCCGACGATTCCGGCAGCACCTCCTTCAGGATGCGCTTGAGGCGCGCACGCTCGGTGTCGGGCAGCTTGCGGGAGATCCCGTTCATCGCACCGCCCGGCACGTACACGAGGTAGCGACCAGGCAGCGAGATCTGGCTCGTCAGGCGAGCGCCCTTGTGCCCGACGGGATCCTTCGTGACCTGCACGAGCACCCGATCGCCGGTCTTCAGCGCGAGCTCGATGCGGCGGGGCTGGTTGCCGGTCTCGACCGCATCCCAGTCCACTTCGCCCGAGTAGAGCACGGCGTTGCGGCCGCGGCCGATGTCGACGAACGCTGCCTCCATGCTCGGGAGCACGTTCTGCACCCGGCCCACGTACACGTTGCCGATGAGCGAGGCGTCCTGGTTGCGCGCGACGTAGTGCTCGACGAGCACGTTGTCTTCGAGCACGGCGATCTGGACACGGCCGTTCTTGGAGCGCACGACCATCACGCGGTCGACGGCCTCGCGGCGGGCGAGGAACTCCGCCTCGGTGACGACAGCGCGGCGCCGGCCGGCTTCGCGGCCATCGCGGCGGCGCTGCTTCTTCGCCTCGAGGCGCGTGGAGCCCTTGATGCGCTGGGGCTCGGTGATCAGCTCGACCGCCCGCTGACGCGGGTGCTGCTCGACCGCCGGCCGCTGGCGCGGCTGCTGCGGTTCGACCGGAGCGGATGCCTCGTCCTGGCCGTCTGCCGGCCTGCGTCCGCGGGTGCGGCGGCGCGCGTTGGAGGTCGGCGCCTCCTCGACAGGCTGGGAGCGCCCTGGCAGGAGCGGCAGGGGCGGCAGCACGGCAATCGGCGGCGCATAGAACGTCAGCTGCGTCGAGACCGCGGAGACGAAGTCCGCGGGGATCAGTCCCAGCGAGACAGCGGTGACCGGACCGGGCTCCGGCTCCGGCTCCGGCTCCGGCAGTGACTCCGACTCCGGCTCGGGCGCGGGCTCGGGCTCGACGGGGGCCTCGTCCGAGACGACAGTCTCGGGGGCGGGCTCAGGCGCCGCATCGGTCGCTGCGACCGACGTGGCCTCGTCAACCGAGGGCTCGGCATCCGAAGCCTCGTTCACGGACGCGTCGTCCCGCGGAACGTCGTCTGTCGAAGACTCGGCGTGGGAAGAATCATCGTCCGAATGCACAGCGTGCTCGGCGTCTGCGACCGGGGCGGGGTCCTGCGTGAGGACGTCCTCCACGGTCAGCTCTCGGCTGTCGCTCCGTGCTTCCTGATCGATGTCTTCGTGGTCAAGGGTCTCATCTGCCATCACCGGCGTACTCCCTGCGGGGCGACACCGCGCGTCGCCCGGCGAAATCTCGTGCGGCGCCGCACCTGCGGTGCCGCGAACTCACTCGGTCTGCAGCGGGATCCGGCTCGTCGGCGGGGGCTCGCGCTGCCAAGGGCACTCTTGCCCTGAAGTCTTCTGTGATGCGGTGGCGGCGCGGCCGCGACCGATCAACGACCATTATCGCACTTTCGCGGATCGATTGCGCGAAGCACGCAGATCCGCGCGTCTTCGGCCGGTGCGGGACGCGGCATCCGCGAGGTTTGCGATGTCATAATCCGAGCATGTCCACGGCGCAATCCCACTCCCGTCCCACCGGTCTGGCCGTGTGGCTCGTCATCGCCGGAGCGATCGGCTGGTGGGCGGCGTTCGCCCTCACGATGGAGCGGCTGAACCTGCTGGAGAACCCGGGCTCAGTGGCGTCCTGCGACTTCTCGCCCCTCGTGCAGTGCACGCGGAATCTCGAATCCTGGCAAGGTGCAGTGTTCGGATTCCCCAACCCCATCCTGGGCCTCGCCGGCTGGGTGGCGCCCATCGTGGTCGGTGCGGCGATCCTCGCCCACGCCCGCTTCGCCCGCTGGTTCTGGTGGCTCTTCGAGGGTGGCGTGCTGTTCGCGTTCGGCTTCGTGATCTGGCTCATCGGCCAGAGCATCTTCATCCTGGGCACGCTCTGCCCGTGGTGCATGGTGACGTGGATCGTCACCATCCCGACGTTCTACGCGGTGACGCTGCACATCCTGCGCGCGGGCCTTGTGCCCGCCCCCGCCGGTCTGCGCCGAGGAGCGGACCGCCTGATGAGCTGGGTGCCGCTCCTCGCCGTCGTCAGCTACGCCGTGATCGCGATCCTCGCCCAGATGCGCCTGGACGTGCTCAACGCGCTCTTCTAAAACCAGATCGCGAGTTCGCGGGCGGCCGACTCGGGGCTGTCCGAGCCGTGCACGAGGTTCTGCTGCACCTTCAGGCCCCAGTCGCGACCGAAGTCGCCGCGGATGGTGCCCGGCGCGGCCGTCGTCGGGTCGGTGGTCCCCGCGAGCGAGCGGAAGCCCTCGATCACGCGGTTGCCGGCGAGTCGGATGGCCACGGACGGCCCGGACATCATGAAGTCCAGGAGGGGCTCGTAGAACGGCTTGCCCTCGTGCTCGGCGTAGTGCTGCTCGAGCGTCTCACGATCCGGCTCGACGAGACGGATGTCGACCAGCGCGTAGCCCTTGGCTTCGATGCGCGCGAGGATCGCGCCGGTGAGGCCCCGGGCGACGCCGTCGGGCTTCACCAGGACGAGGGTCTCTTCAGTGGCCATGTCAGTCTCCATCTTCGTTCTCGGCTTCGGCGATCAGCTGCGCGTTGCGCTTGTCCAGGGACGCTCCTTTGATCGTGGCATACCCGTAGAGGGCCGCGAAGACGAGGCCGACCAGCACGAGCGCCGGGACGAGGAATCCGCCCAGGATCACAACTCCCTGCAGCGCCCAGCCCAGCGCGATCGCCCAGCGATAGCGCATGAGTCCTGAGGTCAGCAGCATCGCGAGTCCCACGACTGCGCCGGCGACGATGCCCCACCACTGCTCCACACCCGGCGGAAGGGTTTTGAGACCGTAGGCGACCAGGCCGCCCAGGAAGACGACGATCGACTCGAAGGCCAGCACGATCGAGCCGAGCGACTCCGCGGCGCCTCGGCGACGAGGTCGCCGGGGCTCGCGAGCCACCGGCGCGGTGGGCGCGCTCACTCCTCCCACCCCGCCTTCCAGTCCTCCGCAGCGGCGAGCGCAAGCGCCTCCCCCGCGAGGACGACCGAGCCGGCGATCACGACGGCGCGACGATCGGATGCCGCGGCCCAGGCTCGTGCGGCTTCAGCGGCGTCCGAGACCCCCTCGTGGACGGTGACGGGCAGGCCCGCGAGCTCGGCGAGGTCGGCGATGCGGTCGGCGTCGTTGGCTCGGTCGGACTCCGGCGCGGTGGCGAAGACATGCGTGGCGACCGGGGCGAGCGCCGCGACGATGCCTGCGGCATCCTTTTCGGCGAGGATGCCGAGCACGACGCCCCACTCGTCGAAGGAGAACGACTCCTGGAGAGCGGTGGCGAGCGCCCGTGCGCCGTGCGGATTGTGCGCGGCGTCGACGAGCACGGTCGGGCTGATGCCGACCAGCTGCAGTCGGCCCGGCGATGTCGTGTTGCTGAGCCCCTCTGTGAGAATGTCGCCGGCGATCGCCTGGCTGGCGCCGCCGATGAGCGACTCGACGGCGGCGATCGCCAGCGCGGCGTTGAAGCCCTGGTGCGCACCGTAGAGCGGGAGGTATTCATCGTCGTAGGTGCCGGCGAGGCCGCGCACCGAGATGAGCTGCCCGCCGACGGCGAGCCGGCCCGATGTCAGGCCGAAGTCGGCGCCTTCGAACGCGATCGTGGCGCCCCGCGCGGCGGCGGCGGCGCGCAGCACGGTATCGGCCGTCGGATCCTGACGGGCCGAGACGACGGCCGCGCCGTCCTTGATGATCCCGGCCTTGACTGCCGCGATGTCGGCGATCGTCTCGCCGAGCCGGTCGGCGTGATCGAGGTCGATCGGGGCGATCACCGCGACGTCGCCGTCTGCGGTGTTCGTCGAATCCCATGAGCCGCCCATGCCGACCTCGACGACCGCGACATCGACCGGTGCATCGGCGAAGGCGACGAAGGCGAGCACGGTGAGCAGCTCGAAGAAGGTGAGCGGCGCGTCGTCGACCGCCGCGAGCTCGGCGTCGACCAGGTCGACGAACGGCTCGATCTCGTCCCAGGCGTCGGCGATCGCGCCGTCGGCGATCGGCTCGCCGTCGATCATGATCCGCTCGGTGAACCGCTCCAGGTGTGGGCTCGTGAACAGCCCGGTGCGCAGTCCGTGAGCGCGCACGAGGCTCTCGATCATCCGGCTCGTGGAGGTCTTGCCGTTCGTCCCGGTGACGTGCACGACCCGGTAGGTGCGCTGCGGGTCATCGAGCAGCTCGAGCACCCGCCGGGTGCGTTCGACGCGCGGCTGCACCCAGCGCTCACCCTGCCGCTGCAGGAGCGCCGCGTACACGGCGTCGGCCCGACTGCGATCGCGTTCACTCATGCGGATGCCTTCACCTTCGTCACGGAGACCGAGAACTCGCCCGCATTCGCGTACGCGCCGGCAGCGAACGTCGCCCGATGGTCGGGCTCACCGATGTGGGCCTGGCCATCCACGGAGATCGCATGCTCGGTCGCGAGGGTCTCGCCCGCGATGTCTGCGATATCGAACGCCGAGCTGACGGCTGCGGCGTCCGCGGCATCCGTGAAGAACAGCCCCAGGCGGATGCGGTCGCTGACGTCGAAACCGGCGGCCTTGCGCGTGTCCTGGATGGCCCGGATGAGATCCCGCGCGAGCCCCTCGGCTTCCAGTTCGGGCGTGGTCGTCGTGTCGAGCAGGACGAATCCGCCCCGAGGCAGCAGCGCGAGCGCCTCACCCTCGGGCCGGCCGGTGGTCTCCAGGACGAGGTCGTACTCGCCGGGCTCGAGGGCGAGTTCGCCCTCGAGCGTGCGCACGGCGACGATGCCGTCGTGCTCGCTCCACTCCCCTGCCTTGGCCGCCTGGATCGCCTGCTGCACGCGCTTCCCGAGCCGAGGTCCGGCTGCCCGCGCGTTGACTGACAGTCGATGGGTGATCCCGTAGCCGGAGGCGGTCTCCGCCTCGAGCTCGACGAGGTCGATGCTCTTGACGTTGAGCTCTTCGCGCAGAATATCGTCGAACTGGGCGAGGGCCCCGGCATCCGACACCACCACGGTCAAGCGCGAAAGCGGGAGGCGCACGCGACGCCCCTCCTTCTTGCGCAGCGCGTTCGCGGTGCTCGAGACCTCGCGGACGGCGTCCATCGCGGAGCGGATGTCATCCGCGGCGGGGAAGGCGTCGGCGTCCGGCCAGTCCTGCAGGTGTACGCTGCGTCCGCCGGTGAGCCCCTGCCAGACGCGGTCCGACACGAGCGGGATCAGCGGCGCCGCGACGCGTGTGAGGGTCTCGAGCACGGTGTACAGCGTGTCGAACGCCTCGGTGGTCTTCGGGTCCTGCCCGGTCCCTGAGCCTGTCGAAGGGACTCCCACCCAGAACCGGTCGCGGGAGCGGCGGATGTACCAGTTGGTGAGCGCCTCGGTGAACTCGCGGAGCTTGGCCGCCGCGAGTGTCGAGTCGAGCACCTCGAGGTCGGCGGCGACGCCGCGCACGAGGTCACCGGTGAGCGCGAGGATGTAGCGGTCGAGGACGTCGGTGGAGTCGGTCCGCCACTGGGCCTCGTACCCGGAGTCCCCGGTCCCTGCGCCTGTCGAAGGGCCACCGGCAGCGTTCGCATACGTCGCGAAGAAGTACCACGCGTTCCAGAGCGGGAGCATGAATTCGCGCACGCCGGCGCGGATCCCCTCCTCCGTCACGACGAGGTTGCCGCCGCGCAGGACGGAGCTCGACATGAGGAACCAGCGCATCGCGTCGGAGCCGTCGCGATCGAAGACCTCGGACACGTCCGGATAGTTCCGCAGCGACTTCGACATCTTGAGACCGTCGCTGCCCAGCACGATGCCGTGACACGACACACCGGTGAAGGCGGGACGATCGAACAGCGCCGTGGACAGCACGTGCATGACGTAGAACCAGCCGCGCGTCTGGCCGATGTACTCGACGATGAAATCAGCGGGTGAGTGCGCGTCGAACCAGTCGTGGTTCTCGAACGGGTAGTGCACCTGGGCATAGGGCATCGACGCGGAGTCGAACCAGACGTCGAGCACGTCCTCGATGCGGCGCATCGTGCTGCGGCCGGTCGGGTCGTCGGGGTTCGGGCGCGTCAGGTCGTCGATGAACGGACGGTGCAGATCGACCTCGCCCGCGGTGTTGACGGGCAGCCGCCCGAAGTCGCGCTCGAGGTCGGCGAGGCTGCCGTAGACGTCGACTCGCGGGTACTCGGGGTCGTCGCTCTTCCACACCGGGATCGGCGATCCCCAGTAGCGGTTGCGGCTGATCGACCAGTCGCGCGCGCCCTCGAGCCACTTGCCGAACTGGCCGTGCTTGACGTTGTCGGGAACCCAGGTGATCTTCTCGTTGTTCTCGATCAGGCCGTCCTTGAAGTCGGTCACGCGCACGAACCAGCTCGAAACCGCCTTGTAGATGAGGGGGTTCCGGCAGCGCCAGCAGTGCGGGTAGGAGTGCTCGTAGCTGGCGAGGCGCAGGAGACGCCCGTCCTGGCGGAGGACCCGTACGAGCGGCGTGTTCGCGTCCATCCACAGCTCTCCGGCGACATCCGTCACCTGCGGGAGGAAGCGTCCGCCGTCGTCGAGGCTCATGATGAGCGGGATGCCGGCGGCCTCGGTGACCCGCTGGTCGTCCTCGCCGTAGGCCGGGGCTTGGTGGACGATGCCGGTGCCGTCCGCGGTCGTCACGTAGTCGTCGACGAGGATGCGCCACGCGTTCGCGGTGCCCCAGGTCGCGGCATCCGCGTAGTAATCGAAGAGGCGGTCGTAGGTGACGTCCTCGAGCTCCGAGCCCTGCACGGTCTGCACGATGGCATCGCGGGCGGCGGCGGCGTTCTCGTAGCCGAGGTCCTTCGCGTAGCCCGCGAGGAGCTCCTCGGCGAGCAGGTAGCGGTGCGCGGTGCCCTCGAGGGTGTCGTCCTCGTGGCCGTCGGTCGCGTGGTGCACGTCGGCGGAGCCGGCTGGTCCCCCGGGGACGACGACGTAGCGGATGTCGGGACCCACGGCGAGCGCGAGGTTCGTCGGGAGCGTCCACGGCGTGGTCGTCCAGGCCAGGGCGCGCACGCCGGTGAGCCCGAGCGCTTCGGCCTTCACGCCCGTGAGCGGGAAGGTGACCGTCACCGAGGGGTCCTGACGCATCTTGTAGACGTCGTCGTCCATGCGCAGCTCGTGGCTGGACAGCGGCGTCTCGTCGCGCCAGCAGTAGGGCAGCACGCGGTAGCCCTCGTAGGCGAGGCCCTTGTCGTGAAGCGTCTTGAACGCCCAGAGGACCGACTCCATGTAATTCGTGTCGAGCGTCTTGTAGCCGCGCTCGAAGTCGACCCAGCGCGCCTGGCGGGTGACGTAGTCCTCCCACTCGTGCGTGTACGCGAGCACCGATTCGCGGGCCTTCGCGTTGAACGCGTCGATTCCCATCGACTCGATCTCGGCCTTCTCGGTGATGCCGAGCTGCTTCATCGCCTCGAGCTCCGCCGGCAGGCCGTGGGTGTCCCAGCCGAAGACCCGATCGACCTTCTTGCCGCGCATCGTCTGGAAGCGCGGGAAGAGGTCCTTCGCATAGCCGGTCAGCAGGTGGCCGTAGTGCGGGAGTCCGTTGGCGAACGGCGGCCCGTCGTAGAACACCCACTCCTCGGCACCGTCGCGCTGCTGGATCGACGCGCGGAACGTGTCATCCTGCTCCCAGAAGGCGAGCACTTCCTGCTCGATCTCGGGGAACCGCGGACTCGGCACGACGGCTGCTGCGTCAGCGGCGGGGCCGAACGAGGACTTGGGGTAGGTCATTTCACTCCAGCAGGTTGCGATGCTTCCTGCGAGGACGACTCCCCGGACAAGGGAACCGCGGTACCACCCCGCGTTGCCTCGCGGACCCTTCGACGAGCTCAGGGACCGCGGGCCACTCTCACTGCGGCTGTGACGGGCCTGCCCCGTTCGGTTCTACTGACGAGACGGATGCCGGAGCGGCCGTCTCGCGTTCTTCCGAAGACTCCCCGGTGATGGCCGGATCGATGTCTGTGCTTCGATTCTACCGGCATGGGTCCTGAGGGTGAGCGGAGAAGTCGGGCGGCGTTCCTGGACGGGATCCACCAACGCCCAGCGGTGGCAGGATGGATGCCTGTGACCTCCGCAGCATCCRTTTCCCCTCGCACCGCCCCCTCTGCCGATCCCACCGCCCGCGTCGCCTGGGCGTCGATGGTCGGCACCTCGCTGGAGTCGTTCGACTTCTACCTCTTCGCCTACTTCTCCGCGTTCTTCCTGGGCCCGCTGTTCTTCGAGCCGCTCGGCGTCTTCGGCGAGACTCTCGCGTCCTTCTCGACGATCGCGCTGGCATTCGTCGTGCGACCGATCGGCGCGGCGATCTTCGGGCACATGGGCGATCGGCTCGGCCGACGCACCACGCTGCTGTGGACCGTGGCGATCATGGGCATCGCGACAGGCGCCATCGGCCTCCTGCCGACCTACGCGCAGGCCGGCTGGGTCGGCGCCATCCTCCTCATCCTGCTGCGCATCGCGCAGGGCCTGTCCCTCGGCGGGGAGTGGGGCGGATCCATCCTGCTCGCGACCGAGCACTCCGGACCCGTCAAGCGCGCCTTCTACGCCGCGATCCCGCAGCTCGGCTCGCCAGTCGGTTCGATCCTGTCCGCCGCGGTGTTCATCGTCCTGACGATCGCGATGCCGATCGAAGACCTCATGGCCTGGGGCTGGCGCATCCCGTTCCTCCTCGCGCTCCCGCTGCTCGCGGTGTCGCTGTACCTGCGCTGGTCGATCGACGAGACGCCCGTCTTCGAAAACGTCGTGGCGGAGGGCCGTCGCGATCGGCTTCCGTTCGCCACCCTGTTCCGTGAGCGTCCCCGGGCACTGCTCCTCGCGATCGGCGCCGCGCTGCTCGGCATCGGGTCGTACTCGCTGATGAACACGTACACCATCAACTACGGCGTCGACCAGCTCGGCTTCAGCTTCCAGGACCTGCTCATCGCCACGACGATCGGCGCCCTGCTGCAGCTGATCACGATCCCGCTGTTCGGCCGGCTCGCGGCGCGGATCGGCTCCGCCCAGGTCGTCGCATGGGGCGCCGCGGGAACCCTGCTGATCGCGTTCCCGATGTACTACCTGCTGCAGTTCGCCACGTTCCCGATCCTGGTCGCGACCATGATCATCGGCGGGATCCTGCCGACCATGTCGTGGGCGGCGCTCGGGGGCCTCATGAACGACCTCTTCCCCGACCACTTCCGCTACTCGGCGCTCTCGATCGCGTATGCGATCGCCGCCACGGTGAGCGGGTTCGTCCCGCTCGTGACCATCGCGATCGGCGGCGCGACGGACTTCGCCTGGTGGCACCCGGGCGTCGTGCTCGCCGTGCTCTCCGCCGTCACGCTCGGCTCGGCGTGGCTCGCCGCCCGCCGGCAGCCCGAGCCGGAGTTCACCCCCGCGCTGGCCCCCCAGGCCGCCTGAGTGGCGCGCGACAGTCTGCGCGCCCCGCGCGCTGCGACCCCGGACATCCCCGATTCGCTCGACCCCGTCGCGGGGATCGCTCGCGCTGATGACCTGGTCCAGGCACGGATCGAGGGTCTCTCTGGAACGGTGGATGCCGCGCACGCGCACGTTGCGGAGTGCGTCGTGGCCGCGGCATCCGTCGACCGCCTCGACCTGACCGGCGCCTCGCTCAGTGACGTCGAGATCACGGACCTCCGGGCCACCGAGCTGCGTGCGGTGGAGAGCCGGTGGCGGAACGTCCGCCTCACGGGCGGGCGCATCGGCACCCTCGACCTGCGCAGCGCCGAACTCGACGGGGTGGAGCTGCGCGGCATCCGCATCGACTACCTCGCCCTGCCCGCGGCGCGCGTGAATGACCTGGTGGTCGCGGACTGCGTGATCGGTGCGCTCGATCTGCCGCAGGCGACGCTGACGCGGGTGCGCTTCGAGGACTCGCGCGCCGACGAGGTCGACACCCGCGGCCTCCGCTCCGAGCATCTCGACCTGCGCGGGCTCGAGGCCGTCTCGTACACGGACCCTGCCGGCCTGCGAAGGGCGACGCTCTCCTTCCGCCAGGTCGAGCACCTCGCACCCGCCCTCGCCACAGCTCTCGGCATCCGCGTCGACGACTGAGGCCCTGGCTCCGAATTCCTTCGCAGGCGCGTCGCAGTCGACGCCGGTAGAATCGACGGACATCCCACACTCAGGCACGTACACCCGGTGCCGCACATATCGCAGGAGACGCCCATGGCCGACGCGCACATTCCCGACAAGCCCGCCCTCGAGGGTCTCGAAGAGAAGTGGGATGCCGCGTGGACCGCGGATGGCACCTACCTGTTCGATCGTGCCGTCGCCGCTGAGGTCGGCCGCGCCGGGATCTACAGCGTGGACACTCCCCCGCCGACGGCCTCGGGGAGCCTGCACATCGGCCACGTGTTCAGCTACACGCACACCGACGTCAAGGTGCGCTACGAGCGGATGCGCGGCAAGACGGTGTTCTACCCGATGGGCTGGGATGACAATGGCCTCCCCACCGAGCGGCGCGTGCAGAACTACTACGGCGTGCGCTGCGATCCTTCGCTGCCGTACGACGCCGAGTTCACGCCCCCCTACGAGGGCGGCGACAACAAGAGCGGCCGCGCCGCCGACCAGGTGCCGATCAGCCGCCGCAACTTCATCGAACTGTGCGAGAAGCTCACGGTCGAGGATGAGAAGCACTTCGAGGCGCTGTGGCGCAAGCTCGGCCTGAGCGTCGACTGGACCCAGACCTACCGGACGATCTCGGACGACACGATCCGCACCAGCCAGCTCGCGTTCCTGCGCAACCTGGAGCGCGGCGAGGCCTACCAGGCGCTCGCGCCCACGCTGTGGGACATCGACTTCCGCTCGGCGATCGCGCAGGCCGAGCTCGAGGACCGCGACCAGCAGGCCGCCTATCACCGCGTCGCCTTCCACAAGACCGACGGCTCTGGCGATGTGCACATCGAGACGACCCGCCCCGAGCTGCTCGCCGCCTGCGTGGCCCTCGTCGCGCACCCCGATGACGCCCGCTACCAGCCGCTGTTCGGCACGACCGTGCGCACCCCGCTGTTCGACGTCGAGGTGCCCGTGCTGGCCCACCCGCTGGCCCAGCCCGACAAGGGCTCGGGCATCGCGATGATCTGCACCTTCGGCGATGTGACCGACATCATCTGGTGGCGTGAGCTCGATCTGCCCAACCGCACGATCCTCGGCCAGGACGGCCGCATCATCGCCGAGGCTCCCGACGTCCTCACCACGGATGCCGCGCAGGCCGCCTACGCCGAGCTGGCGGGCAAGACCGTGTTCAGCGCGAAGAAGCGCGTCGTCGAGCTGCTCCAGGAGTCGGGCGAGCTCATCGGCGAGCCCAAGCCGTTCACGCACGCCGTGAAGTTCTACGAGAAGGGCGATCGCCCGCTCGAGATCGTCTCGACCCGCCAGTGGTACCTGCGCAACGGCGCCCGCGACGAGCAGCTGCGCGAGCGGCTGATCGGCTTCGGCCGCGAGATGTCGTGGCACCCCGACTTCATGCGCGTGCGCTTCGAGAACTGGACGAACGGCCTCACCGGAGACTGGCTCGTGTCGCGCCAGCGCTTCTTCGGCGTGCCGATCCCGGTCTGGTACGCGCTCGACGAGAACGGCGACCGCGACTACGACCGCGTCCTGTTCCCCGCCGCCGACCGGCTGCCCGTCGACCCGTCCACCGATGTGCCGGACGGCTTCACGGCCGAGCAGCGCGGCGTCCCCGGCGGCTTCGCCGGCGAAAACGACATCTTCGACACCTGGGCGACCTCCTCCCTCACCCCGCAGCTCGCGGCCGGCTGGGAGCGCGACCCGGAGCTGTGGAACCTCGTCGCCCCGTTCGACCTGCGCCCCCAGGGCCAGGACATCATCCGCACCTGGCTGTTCTCCACCCTGCTGCGCAGCGCGATGGAAGACGACCGCGCGCCGTGGACGGATGCCGCGATCTCCGGCTTCATCGTCGACCCCGACCGCAAGAAGATGTCGAAGTCGAAGGGCAACGTCGTCACCCCGGCCGACATCCTCGAGCAGCACGGGTCCGACGCGGTCCGCTACTGGGCGGCCTCGAGCCGTCTCGGCACCGACGCCGCCTTCGACCCGCAGAACCCGACCCAGATCAAGATCGGGCGGCGCCTGGCGATCAAGGTGCTCAACGCTGCGAAGTTCGTGCTGTCCTTCCCTGTGCCCGAGGGCGCCGAAGTCACGCACGCGCTCGACGCGTCGATGCTCGCCACGCTCGACGGCGTGATCCGCGACGCCACCAAGGCGCTCGATTCGTACGATCACGCCCGCGCGCTCGAGATCGCCGAGTCGTTCTTCTGGACGTTCTGCGACGACTACCTCGAGCTCGTCAAGGAGCGCGCTTACGACCGCACCGACGTCGGCCAGGCCTCCGCCGCTCTGGCGCTGCGCATCGCCCTCGAGGCGCTCCTGCGCCTGTTCGCCCCGGTGCTCGCCTTCGCCGCGGAGGAGTCGTGGTCATGGTTCCACGAGGGCTCCGTGCACACCGCGCCATGGCCGGAGCCGCTCGGCAGCGCCGGCGACCCCGCGGTCCTCTCCGCCGTCGGCGACGCGCTCGTCGGCATCCGCCGGGCCAAAACAGAGGCCAAGGCCTCGCAGAAGACACCCGTCGCCCGCGTCACGATCTCGGCGCCCGAGGCGTCCGTGGCTCTCCTGCGCCTCGCGGAAGGCGACCTCAAGGCCGTCGGCCGCATCGCCGAGGTGGAGTACGCGGATGCCGCGGCCATCGCGATCACCGCGATCGAACTCGCCCCCGTGGAGGTGTGACGTGCAGCTCGGCACCCGCTGGACCTCTGGTGACACCCCACCCGCGGCAGTCCCGCCTTCGGTGCGTGCGGCAGTCGAGGGCGTCGACCGCGCCCTCCCGGACGACGGGCTCGGTCAGCCGCGCCCCCGGTGGACGCTCACCTGGCTCGAAGGCCGTCCGATCGCGGAGCTCGACACCGGCGTGATCGTCAGCCTCGATGCCGACGGCCAAGCCGTCGTCACGCACGACGACGAAGACGGATTCGCCTAACCGACCCGAGCTTCCGCCTCGGCGCCGGCCGCCTTCGTGCCGACCAGCAGCAGGCGAGCGCCGCACAGTGCCGCGACGAACACGACACCGGCTCCGATCAGCATCGGCAGTCGCAGGTCGTACCGCGCCACCCAGCCCCCGAGCACGGTGGCGATCGGGAACAGTCCCCACGTGAAGGTGCGGATGATCCCGAGCACGCGCCCGAACAGGTGCGGCGGCACGATCTGCTGACGCAGCGCCCCCCACGGCACGTTCCACACCGACACCGCGAACGCGCTCAGCCCGAAGGCGGCGACGGCGGTGAAGACTTCTGGCGCCAGTCCGGTCAGGAGCATCCCCAGGGCGGCCACGAAGTTCGCGGAGAGCATGACGACGCCTCGCCCGAATCGGCGCACCAGCGTCGATGCGACGATCGAGCCGATCAGTGCGCCGACGCCGATTCCGGCCGTGACGAAGCCGATCGCCGCCGGCGCCACGTGCATCTCGTTGAGGAAGAAGAGGATGAGCGGCGCCTGTGCGAACGAGAAGGCGGAGCCGATCATGCACGTGAAGACGACCATCGAGCGCAGGTAGCGAGCGTGTCGCAGGTAGGAGATGGCCTCGCGGGCGGTGACCTTCGAAGGCGCGAGGGTGGCGGCCACCGGCTCAGGAAGGGGCGAGCCGGCGTCGATGTCGGGGGCCGAGGCATCCGGAACCGGCGCGCCTTCACGAAGCGGCCGCGCAGCCGACAGCGGGAGCAGGATGGCCAGGACGATCGGCACGATGTAGCCGAGCCCGCCGAGCCACAGCGGAAGCGCCAGCGAGACGGCGAAGAGGATGCCCGCAATCGGGGTGGCGATGAAGTTGTCGATGGTGACCTGCGCGGCTTGGATCCAGCCGTTGGCGCGGTCGAGCTGCGGACGGCCGACCACTCCGGGCAGCACGGCGTTGGTGGCGTTGTCGAAGAGCGTCTCACCGAGCCCGAAGATCAGGGTGCCGGCGAACAGCGCCCAGATGTCGATGTGGCCAGACATCGTGAGCACCGCCAGCCACAGCGCGACCGCCCCGCGGATGGTGTTCGCGATCGCCATGATGATGCGCCGGTCGAACCGGTCGACGAGCATCCCAGCGGGGAGCCCGAACACCAGCCACGGCACGAAGGCGAGCGCGCCGATGACCGAGATCGCGAGGGGATCCTGCGTGAGCGTCGTCGCGATGAGCGGCACAGCCGTGCGTCCGAGACCGTCGGCGAGGTTGCTGAATGCGGCTGCGGTCCACAGCTTGCCGAAGTCGCGGCCCAGCCGATCGCGCCCCCGCGCGCCGCCTGACTGATCGGTGACCATGGAGGGCGACGCGCTCATCGGGGCAGCAGCCCCATCGCACCGAACGCCTGGGCGACGGCGCGGGACTGCTCGTGCGTCGCCGCGGCGACCGCCCGCGCGCGCGAAGACCGGCCCGCACGGCGCTCGAGTCGCGTGGTGACGAAGTGATCGAGCGCGGATGCCGTGTGCAGAAGTGTGCGCTCGAGCGGCGTCGTGTCGACACGGTGTGCACTGATAGCGGTCATGACTTGCCCTCCAGGTCGGGAAGGGGGAAGACGTCGGCGCGGATGGTCACCGGCCGCACGTCCTCTCCGGTCTGATTGCGGTACTGGGCGACGGTCTCGTCGATCACCGCCATGATGCGATTGGTGAGCTCGCTGCTCTGCGCGGGAGTGAGCCGCGCGGTGGCGGTGGAGATCAGGGTGCCGTCGGCCCAGGTCTCGTCGTCGAGCGCAGCGCCCTGCTCGACGAAGTCCATGAGCTGCTGGTGGCGGTTGCGCAGGAACTCGTTCATGACGATCTGCGTCGCCGAGCGGCCTGCCGGGGTCTTCATCGCCTGCGGGCTGGCAAACGTCACGCCACCGGGCTGACGCTCCCACCAGCGCTCGCGGGTCGTCCCCCGGCCCTCGACCTCGTGGATGAGGTCGTGCTTGGCCAGCGCCCGGAGGTGATAGCTCGTCGAGCCGCTCGACTCCCCCAGCCGCTCGGCAAGTGAACTCGCGGTCTGGGGTCCGTACTGACTGAGGATGTCGTAGATCCGCACCCGGAGCGGGTGGGCGAGAGCGCGAAGGGCTCCGGTGTCCAGGACGCGCTCGGGCTGCCGCGGCAGCTCGACCCGCGCAGCCAGGTCATCGGCGTGTTCCTCGTCTTCGTCCATATCCTGAGAGTAGCGATGCAAAGGAGTCTTTGCAAGCATTATTTTGCAACGGTCTATTTGCAAATATTCTTCGGCACCCTGAGTCCACCGCTCGATAGGCTGTCGACCATGGCGACCGACAATCCTCTTCTGACCCCCAGCACGCTCCCCTACCGACTCCCGGACTACTCCGCGATCCTGCCCGACCACTATCTACCCGCGTTCGAGAAGGCGTTCGCCGAGCACCGGCAGGAGGTCGACGCGATCACCCGCGTCCGCTCGATGCCGACGTTCGAGAACACGATGGCGGCGCTCGAGACGGCGGGACGCCTGCTCAGTGACATCTCGCGCACGTTCTACACGGTGTCGTCCGCCGACGCGACCGAGGAGATCCAGCAGATCGAGGAGACTCTCGCCCCGCTCATGTCGGCCCACCAGGACTCGATCCAGCTGGACGCGCAGCTCTACTGGCGCGTGAAGACCCTGCACGAGCAGCTCGACGAGCTCGAGCTCGATCCCGAGCAGCGCTACCTCGTCGAGCGCCACTTCCGGGAGATGACGCAGGCGGGCGCGGGGCTCGATGAGACGGCGAAGGAGCGGCTCACCGCCATCAATCAGCGCCTATCGTCGCTGACGACGACGTTCGAGAAGAATCTCCTGAACGACACCAACGCCCTCGCCGTCGTCTTCGACGACGCCGCCGAACTGGACGGCCTCACCGAAGGCGAGCTGTCGGCGGCAGCACAGGCCGCGACAGATCGCGGCCTGGAAGGCAAGCACCTCGTCACCCTCACGCTGTTCACGGGGCATCCGTATCTCTCCAGCCTCACGAACCGCGAGAGCCGCCGGCGGATCCTGGATGCCTCGAGAGCCCGCGGATCGCGTGGCACCGACGATGACAACCGCGCGGTGCTGCTCGAGATCGTCCGGCTGCGCGCCGAGCGCGCAGCGCTCCTCGGCTACGCGTCGCACTCGGCGTTCGTCACTGCCGACGAGACCGCGGGCTCTCCCGAGGCCGTCCACGAGCTGCTCCGCAAACTGGCCACGCCTGCGGCCCGCAACGCGCGACGCGAGCAGGAGGCCCTGCAGGCGATCATCGATGCCGAGCCGGAGCCGTTCCCACTCGAAGCGCACGACTGGGCGTTCTACACCGAGAAGGTGCGCCAGGCCGAGTACGACCTCGATCGCGCGGCACTGCGCCCGTGGTTCGACGCCGAGCGGGTGCTGCAGGACGGCGTCTTCTACGCCGCCACGGCGCTCTATGGCATCACCTTCACCGAGCGCGGCGACCTRCACGCGTACCACCCGGACGCGCGCGTGTTCGAGGTGCACAACGAGGACGGCTCGCCGCTCGGCCTGTTCATCCTCGACCTGTACACCCGGGACACGAAGCGCGGCGGGGCGTGGATGAACTCGATCGTCTCGCAGTCGCGGCTTCGCGGCACGAAGCCCGTCGTGGTGAACAACCTCAACGTCCCGAAGCCGGCGCCGGGCAAGCCGACCCTGCTGACGCTCGACGAGGTGACCACCCTCTTCCACGAATTCGGACATGCGCTGCACGGCCTGTTCGCGACCGTCACCTACCCGCATTTCGCCGGCACCAATGTCTTCCGCGACTTCGTGGAGTTCCCCAGCCAGGTCAACGAGATGTGGATCTACTGGCCCGAGGTGCTCTCGAAGTACGCGCGCCACATCGACACCGACGAGCCGCTGTCGGAAGCCGTCGTGGCGAAGCTCGCCGCGTCCGAGACCTTCAACCAGGGGTTCGCGACGAGCGAGTACCTCGCGGCATCCTGGCTTGATCAGGCGTGGCATTCCCTGACCTCGGCGCAGGCCGCCGAGGACATCGATGTCGCCGGGTTCGAGGCATCCGCCCTCGCCGACATCGGTCTGGACAACCCGGTCGTGCCGACCCGGTACTCCTCGACCTACTTCGCCCACGTGTTCGCGGGCGGCTACAGCGCCGGCTATTACTCGTACATCTGGAGCGAGGTGCTCGACGCCGACACCGTCGACTGGTTCGGCGACAACGGCGGACTCACCCGCGAGAACGGTGAGCGCTTCCGGCAGCGACTGCTCGGCGTCGGCGGGTCGAAGGACCCGCTCGAGGCCTTCCGCGACTTCCGAGGGCGGGATGCCGAGATCGAGCCTCTGCTCAAGCGTCGAGGTCTCGCCGACTGAGGCCGCGGG
>NZ_JBFUFC010000055.1:0-19113 GCF_056403635.1 Microbacterium sp. P2_F9
GGCTTGCGCGCGGCCATCTGCTCGAGTCGCACGGCCTCGAGAGCCTTCATCGCCCGCTCGCGGCGTTCTGCGCGTCCGACGCCCCGGACGCGCAGTCCGTACGCGACGTTGTCGAGCACGGACATGTGCGGGAAGAGCGCATAGTCCTGGAAGACCGTGTTGACGTCGCGATCGAACGGGGCCTTCTTGGTCACGTCCTGGCCGAAGRGCTCGATGGTTCCGGCGCTCGGCTGCTCGAAACCGGCGATGAGGCGCAGCACCGTGGTCTTGCCCGACCCGGACGGTCCGAGCATGGAGAAGAACTCGCCGGCAGCGATCTCGAGGTCGACGTGGTCGACGGCGGTCACCGCTCCGAACTCTTTGGTGAGGCCGTTCAGCCGGATGGCAGGCTGCAGGTCGTTCATAGACGATCTCCTTCGATTGTCGAAGCAAATTTAATCATATGGATCCATATGTCAAAAGGGTGGCGACCGTGTTACGGTCGTGTCACGGTTGGGGAGGAGGACCTTCCCGATCGCTCCGCATCTGGGAGAGATCCGCCATGCCGCACGCGACAGGACGAGTCGACGCCGCGCGCGCCGTCGTGTTCGCGCCCCTGGATGGCACCGGCCGGGCCGAGCTGGTCGAGCAGCGGCTGACCGACGCGATCGTCAGCGGAGTTCTGCGCGACGGCGAACGTCTGCCCAGCGAGTCCGACCTCTCCCGCAGTCTCGGCGTCGCACTCGTCACCGCGCGCGAGGCGCTCGAGGGCATGCGCGACAAGGGCCTGGTGCGCACCCGGCGCGGCCGCGACGGCGGCAGCTTCGTCACCTACGACCGCGAGAGCGCGGGACGGATGCTGGAGTCCCGGCTTCGGGGGCACAGCCGCATCGAGCTGCGCGATCTCACCCTCCACGTGGGCGCCATCGCCGGCACCGCGGCCGAAGGCGCCGCGGACCGTGCGACCGAGGACGACCTCGAGGCCCTGGTGGCCATCGACGAGCAGGCCGACCTCACGACCGCCGGAGGTGCGCGACGCGCGGTCAGTCGCTTCCAGCTCGAGGTCGCCGCGATCAGTCAATCCCCGCGGCTTGTGCACGAGGAGATCCGGCTGCAGGGCGAGGCCGGGCCGCTGCTCTGGCTCTGCCTGCGCGAGCAGGAGTACCGTGACCGCAGCAGATCCGCGCGGCTCCACGTGATCCGGGCGATCCGCGACGTCGACCCCGACACTGCTCGCCGGGAGACCATAGCCCACGTGACCGGTGCGTTCGAGTGGCTCATCGACGAACGGGCGCGACTGGAAAGAGCCGCTCTGATCGTCGCCGACGCGGCATCCGTCTCCCGCCGAAAGGAATCCGAATGAGCGTCACGATCAGCACCTCTGCGATCGGCGTGGCCACCTCGGTCGCCGACACCTTCGATGCCCTCTTCGCCACGATCGACGGCTGGCGCGACGCGCTCGCGGCTCAGTTGTCTGCGGGCGAGCCGCTGACCGCGGGATTCATCGACCCCGTCGTCGAGTCCTTCGCCGTGCCCGCGCTCGAAGCAGATGAGCTGATCACCGGGGCCGGATTCGTCGCCGCACCGGGGGCGCTCGCCGACGCCGAGTGGCATCTGGCGTGGTGGCTGCAGGGACAGGATGCGCCCCGCCGGCTCGCGACCATCGACGACCCCGCGCACGAGCAGTTCCGCGACTACACCGCGCTCGAATGGTGGCGCGTGCCGGCCCGCACCACCGCACGCCACCTCACCGGCCCGTACGTCGACTATGTCTGCACCGACGACTACGCCGTCACGATCACGACGCCGGTCATGCACGAGGGGCGCATGATCGGGGTCGTCGGCATCGATGCCCTGGTCGACCGCCTCGAGCATGAACTGCTGCCGGTGCTGCGCTCGAGCGGCGGCGCGGCGACGATCGTCAATGCCTCCGGGCGGGTCGTGACCTCGACCGATGCCCGGCGCGAGCCGGGGTCGCTGCTGCGCCTCGACGGACTCGCCGACGCGCTGGCAGACCACCGCGCCGGCCGCACGCAACCGCGCGCGCTGCCTACGGGCGCAACGCTGCTCGCCTGCGGGACACGTCACTCAACCTCGTCACCGGCGTCTGRGCAAGCCCTCTCAGAGCCCGCCACTCTCCGCCGCGCCTGCGCCGGCGCGTGGATCGACCAGCCACTCCTCGACGCCTTCGTCGAGGCGCCCACGCAGCTGGTCGTCGGTGAGACGGCCCAGCAGCGCCTCGGTCACGAATTCGGAGAGCGCATTCTGCAGCTCGATGTAGTGGACGAACCTCGGCCGCACGTACGCACCCTCGAGCGTTGCCCGCGTGCCGCGGAAGAAGTCGAGTGAGTCGGCGTTGGTGCGGTCGCTGTCCCACGCCACGGCGTTGCCGGGCTGACCTCCCCCGTCGTAGTAGACACCCTGCTGCACCTCTGCCGAGTCGAGCCAGAAGGCGTAGGCGATCGCCTGGTCGGCATGCTTCGTCAACGCCGAGACCGCGATGCCGGCACCGCCGAGGATCGAGCCCCGTACGCCCTCGCGCGAGGACGGGATGTCGGTGTAGGTGAGGCGATGCGACCGGAAGCCGGCGCGGCTGTAATTGTTGTAGCCGTACAGCAGGGGCGCGTAGGCGAACCGGTCACCCGTGCTCAGCGCATCCGCCGTCTGGATCGGGTTCCACGTGCTGTTCTCGGCGGGGACGAGCGCGGCCAGCCGGCGCAGCGTCTCCATCGCCTCGGCGAGTCCATCGGCGCTGAGGAAGACGCCGGGCGTACGCATCGGCTCCTCGCCATTGCCGGACGCGACCGTCACGAGGCTCGAGAACGAGTCGACGGGCTTGTGCGGCCACAGCACGCGCCCCTGTTCTGCCAGGGCGAAGACGCCCGCCCAGCCGCGGGGCGGCTCGGGCAGCAGATCCGCGCGATAGGCCGCGACCTGGGCCGCGGCATCCGTCGCCAGCCCCCACTGGCCGCCCGCGTGCGCGTACGTCGCATGAGATGCGCCCACGGACTGCTTCGCCAGCACGGCGAGTTCGTCATCGTGCCCGGCACCGTCGAGACGTGCGAACAGGCCGTTCTCGGCCGCGAACGGGATGTGCGGATGGTCGATGACCAGCAGGTCGTACTCCTCGACGAGGGATTCGAGCGGCTGATCGGCGAACGCCTGGAGCGAGCGCTGGTCCCAGCGGACCTCGACGTCGGGCGCGACAGTGCGGTAAGTCGTGGCCGCGGCTGCCACGCTGCCGTAGCCGCGGGCGTGCTCCCACGTGATGCCTCGGAGGACTGTAGTCACCGTGTTGTTTCCCTCTGTGTTGCGGGTGAGTGGCTAGGCGGATGGCAGCGTCAGCACGCCGTCGATGCGGCGAGGGATGTCGCTCGCGCCGTCGCGGAGCTCTTCGGGCAGCGCGTGCGCAGGCGCATCCTGGTAGGCGACCGGGCGCAGGAACCGGCGGATGGCGCTCACGCCCACCGAGGTGTGCTGCGAGTTCGTCGATGGCCAGGTGCCGCCGTGGTGCTGAGCCCACGCCACGCGCACGCCGGTGGGGTAGCCGTTGAAGACGATGCGGCCGGCACGGGGGACGAGCTCACGGACGAGTTCATCGGTCAGCACGGCTTCGCCGGGCTGGGAGTGGATCGTCGCGGTGAGCGAGTCGGGCACGGCGTCGAGGGCGCGCAGGACATCGGCGACGTCCCGGTAGCGCGCCACGACGATGAGCGGACCGAAGGCCTCTTCGGTCACCTCAGGGGTGACATCCGCCGCATCGATCTCCAGCACCGTGGGCGACGCGCGGAACCCCTGCGCCCCGTCGTCCTCGCCCAGCCCGATCACCCTGGCGCGGCCGTGTTCGACGAGCCGAGCCCGGATCTCTCCGAAAGATGCGCCGATCCGCGCGTTGAGGAGCACCTGAGGCGGCGCGGCGGCAGCCCGCTGCGCCAGCCCGGCGACGATGGCGTCTCCATCGCCGTACGGCACGAACGCGACGCCCGGCTTGGTGCAGAACTGGCCCGAGCCGAGGGTGAAGGACCCAAAGAGCGCCTCGGCGATCGCGTCGCCCCGCTCCCGCGCGGCACCGGGCGTCACGACGAGTGGGTTCAGGCTGCTGAGCTCGCCGTAGAACGGAATCGGCTCGGGTCGCTGCTCGATGATCGCGAGCAGCGCGCGACCGCCGTCGAGGGATCCGGTGAAGCCCACCGCGGCGATGCGTGCGTCGGCAACGAGTGCGCGGCCCGCGCCGGTGCCGAAGACGATGCCGAGCGCGCCCGCGGGTGCGCCGTGTGCCCGCGCCGCGGCGGACAGGGCCGCATGGGTGGCCGCGGAGGTCTCGGGGTGTGAGCCATGAGCCTTGACGACTACCGCGTTTCCGGCGGCGAGCGCAGAGGCGGTGTCGCCGCCTGCAACGGAGAACGCGAACGGGAAGTTGCTCGAGCCGAACACGGCGATGGGCCCGATCGGGATCAGCATGCGCCGGAGGTCCGGCCCCGGCCCGATCGGAGTGTCGCCGGCGTGATCGATGGTGGCCTCGAGGTAGCCGCCGTCGCGCAGGGCTTCGGCGAACAGCCGGAACTGGAAGGCCGAGCGGCCGACCTCGCCGGTCAGGCGCGCGACGCCGAGTCCGGTCTCCCGATCCGCGATCGCCACGAGCTCGTCGCGATGATCTTCGAGGGCCGTGGCCAGGGCCTCCAGGAGCCCTGACCGCCACGCGCGGCTCGTCCAGCGCAGGTCGTCGAACGCCACGGCCGCCGCGCCGACGATGGCAGCGACATCCGCGTCGGTGGAGGCCTCGATGTCGGTGGCGCGCGTCTCACCCGTGCGCGGATCGGTGGTCGTCAGCGTCATCGGAGCAGGCTCCGCTTCGCGAGATTCTCGAACAGCGCGGCGATGCCGAACGTCCACGGCTCGATCTGCTCGCTGAACCGCACCCGGTTGGTGAGGGCGCCGAGCCGGGGTTCGGCGATCCGCACGATGTCGTCGAGGTGATGGGTGAACCCCCGGCCTGGCTCGTCGCGGTCGTCCACCGGTGCGAAGAGCGTCCCGAGGAACAGCACGAAACCGTCGGGGTACTGATGATGATCGCCGATGACCTGGGCGACGATGTCGAGCGGATCCCGAGCGATGGCCGAGAGCGGGCTCTGCCCCACCATCGAGAAGCCATCGGCACCCTCCACCGCGAGGGTCACGACCGCCGTGCGCACATCCTCGATCCCGTACGAGGCGTCGAACAGCCGCAGGAACGGTCCGATGGCCGCCGAGCCGTTGTTGTCCTTGGCCTTGGGGAGCAGCAGCGCCGAGCGGCCCTCGATGTCGCGCAGATTGACGTCGTTGCCGAGCGCCGCGCCGACCACTTCGCCGCGCGACGAGACGACGAGCACGATCTCCGGCTCCGGGTTGTTCCACTGCGACGACGAGTGYACGCCGACGTCGACGGCGGTGCCGACCGACGCCAGCACGGGCGCCTTCGTGAAGACCTCGGCGTCGGGCCCGATGCCGACCTCGAGGTACTGGCTCCACAGTCCTCGTTCGATCAGCGCCGCCTTGACGCGCGCGGCTTCGGGCGACCCGGGCACGAGGGTGTCCAGTTCGCCCCCGAGCGCCTCGGTGATCTCGGCGCGTATGCCGAGCGCGGCATCCATCTCTCCGCGTGCGCGCTCCTCGATGATCCGCTCCAGCATCGAGATGGGGAACGTGACCCCCGCGGCCTTGACCACCTGCAGATCGATGGGCGAGAGCAGCCACGGCCGCCCGAGATCGCGCGTGTCGGGTGCGGTGTTCGCGAGCAGTTGATCGAGCGATCCGAGCAGGGGACCGGATGCCGCGGCCACCACCGCCGCCGGGTCTGGCGTCTCGGTCACCGCGCGCATGGTGGCGAAGCTCGCGCTCAGATCCACCACGCCCTCGGCGCGGATGGCGACGACGCTCGGGCCGCCCACGGCGGGATCCCACGCCCGGCCGACGAGCACGCCCGTCGTGCCGTCGTCGGGGAGCAGGGAGTCGGTGTCGGTGGTGTGCAGGCGCGTCATACGCTCCTCATCTCGGAAAGGTCGCGAAGCATGGTCAACGGCGGTGGAAGACGCCGGGCCGCTTCTCGGCGAACGCCGCGCGACCTTCGTGGGCATCCTCGGTCGCGAACGTCACCGTCTGCAGGTCGCGCTCGTAGCGGATCGCGGCCTCCTGCGGCATGTTCGCCGCAGCGTGCAGGTTGGCCTTGGCTGTTTCGGCCGCGATCGGCGGCCGGGATGCGATCACCTCGGCGAGCGCGCGAGCGCGCGGCAGCAGCTCGCCCGGCTCGGTCACCTCGCTCACCAGTCCCCAGCGCAGCGCCGTCGCGGCGTCGATGGGCTGCCCGGTCATGAGCATCACGGCAGCATTGCTCGGGCCGATCGACGCAGCCAGGAATGCCGCCATCCCGCCCCCTCCGATCCAGCCGAGGGTGATCTCGGGGGCGGCGAACGTGGCGGTCGATGAGGAGAGACGGATGTCGCAGCTCAGCGCCGTCTCCAGGCCTCCGCCGAACGCGTAGCCGTTCACCGCCGCGATCACGGGCTTGCGGCACGCGCGAATGGCGTCGCAGTAGTCGGTGCGGTTGCGAAAGTCCCACGGGGTCGCGTACTTGTCGAGCGTGCGGATGTCGCTGCCCGCGCAGAACGAGCGCTCGCCCGCACCGGTCAGGATGACGACGCGAACGGCATCGTCATCGTTGAGCGCCTCGATCACTTCGACCAGGCGGTCCGACATCTCCTGAGTCACCGAGTTGAGCTTCGCGGGTCGGTCGATGGTGATGAGCGCGACCGCGCCCTCGACCTCCACCAGCACCCCTTCGTCGCTCACTTCGCCACCCCGATCGCCGCCGGGGCTGCCGCCGCGCCACTGGCGATCAGATCATCTATGGCGGCGGGCGCATATCCCGCTTCGGCGAGCACCYCGCGCGTGTGCTCTCCGACGAGCGGAGCACCGCGATCGACACGCGGGGGCGTTCTGCTGAAGCGGTACGGGAAGCCCGGCGTCTTCACGTGCCCCTCGGTCGGGTGGTCGTACTCGACGAACGTGCCGTTGTGGATGATCTGCGGGTCGGCGACGAGCTCTTCGTACCCGTAGACCGGTYCGACCCACATCCCGGCGCCGCCCAGCGTCTCGAGCCAGTGCTCGGTCGGCCGCTCCAGCAGCTTTGCCTGCACCAGCGACGACAGCTCGTCGCGCTTGGTCCATCCCTCGACTTCGGCCGCCCAGCCCTCGAAGGCGGGCTCTCCGATGAGACGACCGAGCTGCTCGGGGTCGGCGAACGCGAGCGCGAGGAAGCCGTCGCTCGTGCGGAAGACCCCATATGGCGCGCGGATGTACACGTGGGCGTGCGGCTCCTCGCTGCGCTGCTGGGGTTTGCCGCCGACCGTGAACACCGAGAGCTCCTGCATCTGCAGGGTTGTGACGGCGTCCAGCATGTTCACCGTCACCAGCTGGCCCTCGCCGGTGCGCTCCCGGTGCAGCAGCGCCGCGAGCACTCCCTCGAATGCGGTCGACGCGGTGACGGCATCGGCCAGGTACTGCCCGGCAGGGGCCGGCGCGTCGCCGGCGCGGCCGTGCGAGAGCATCGCACCCGACATGGCCTGCACGAGCAGGTCCTGGCCGGGCCGGTCGCGGTAGGGGCCGTCTTCGCCGTAGCCCGAGATCGAGACATAGACGATCTTCGGGTTGATCGCGCGGAGCGACTCGTAGTCCACGCCGAGCCTCGCAGCCACGCCGGGCCGGTAGTTCTGCAGGAAGACGTCGGCGGTGGCCACCAGGGTGCGCAGCGCGGCCTTGCCCTCGGCGCTCTTCAGGTCGAGGGCGACCGAGCGCTTGTTGCGGTTCAGCGAGAGGAACGACACGTTGATCTCGTTGCCCGCCGCCCCGCCTGCGGCGGCGAAGCGCTGCCATTCGCCGGCGGTCGGCTCGATCTTGATCACGTCGGCGCCGAGGTCGCCGAGGCGCTGGGCCGCGAAGGGTCCTGCCATCGCAATGGAGCAGTCGAGCACGCGGTAGCCGCTCAGCACTGCGGGAGTGTCGGTCACGGGATGTCCTTCGGGTCGGGGGCGATGGCGACGGTCGCGCCGCCCTGCGCCGACGAGCGCAGCAGGGCGTCGATCAGCTCGACGGAACGGGCGGCCACCCGCGCGTCGGAGTTGTTCTCGTCGCTCACGCCGGTGATCAGGTCGATGAAGCGGTTCGGCGGCGCGATGCACTCGTAAGCGCCGGCGCCGGGCTCGATCGCGAGCTCCTCCCGCACGCCGTCGTAGCGGTGCAGCCACATGCGCTCGCGTTCGGTGTCGAGCATGAGCACGCCTTCGGTGCCGAACAGGCGGATGTCGACCTGGTACGGCTCGCCGTCGGGAAGTGTTGCGGCACCGGAAAGGGCGCCGAGCGCGCCGCCCTCGAACGTGATGACGCCCGCGTCGAAGAGGTCGACGGCAGCGCCGCCGAGCGACACGCGCCCGGCCACGGTCGCGGCCCGCAGTCCGGTGAGGGAGAACAGCAGGGCGCTGGAGTGGGTGATCTGGCCGTGCGCGTAGCCGCCGCCGCGGGCGGGGGACTGCCACGTGGAGACGTCGGGCGCCGAACCCGTCTCGGAGTCCCACAGCTGCATGATGTCGGCCGGGTCGCCGGCGAACAGCCCACGGGTCGGCGATGCCATGTGGCAGAGGACGTGCTGGATGTCGCCGATCAGACCGTCGGCAAGCAGCCGGTGCGCGTGCACCGTGAAGTCCTTGTAGTTCCAGCCGTAGGGCACGAGGAAATGCACGCCTTTGCGCTCCACCCGTTCGACGAGGTCCCACGCGGCGCGCGGCTCGAGGGTCGTCGGCTTCTCGACCTGAACGTGCAGGCCCCGCTCGATGGCGGCGACCGCGTTGTCGTAGTGCAGGTCGTGCGGTGTCGTGATGATGACCGCATCGAGGTTCTGGTCGAGCAGCTCGTCGTAGTCCTCGGTCGCCATGCCGAAGCCGAACTGCCGCTGCACCACATCGAGCGACGGCCCCTTGCCGCACACGCCGACGAGCTCGACATCCGCTCGCCCCGCGAGGATCGGGAAGTGGTTGCTCGTCGCCCACCACCCGGCGCCGACGGCACCGATCCGCACGCGACTCACGCGGTGGCCACCCTGCTCCAGCGCCGCCGTCCGCGGCGTCCCACCTCTTCACGCACCGCGCCCGCGTCGCGCATCCGCTCGAGGTTGCCGGTCACCGGGAAGACGGCATAGTCGAGCGCGCCAGGGGCCCAGGGGCCGAGCCGTGCACCGGCGGCCCGGACGAGTTCGAGGGTCGTGAGCCCGCTGTCGGCGTGCGCGAGCAGGTCCGTCAGCACCTCGTCGATCTCGTGCGTGTAGCGCTCGCTCTCGTCGAGGAACGCGGCCGCGGCCGGTCCCTCGTAGATCGGATAGTGGGCGGTGAGCACCAGATCGACGTCGAGGGCGCGGAACGCCTCGATCGAGGCGAGGTACGGCCCGACATCCCGGTACGTCGGCGGGAAGGCGGCGCGGCCGTCCGCGAACGGCACTGTCGTGCCGAGCGTCGCATCGCCGATCGCGACCGCGCGGTTCGCGGGATCGAACACCGCGACATGTCCGGGCGAGTGGCCGGGAACGTGCAGCACGCGCACCGATCGCCCGCCCAGATCGAACTCCTCGCCGCCTGCGAGCGCGACATCCAGAGGCACGAGATCGGTCACCGACCGGAGGTACGCGGTCGTCTCCGGCGGGTCGTCGAAGCCGTCGGTGTCGCGGAACTCGCCGTACCGCTCGTCGATGAGACGCTGCACGTCCTCGGTGAGCCCCTGGTCGAGACGGTGCGCCATGACCTGCACGTGCGGCAGGGCGGCCTTGAGGGCGCCGTTGCCGCCGGTGTGATCGAAGTCGCAGTGCGTGTTCACCGCCCATCGAACGATCGCCGGGTCGATGCCGGCGCTCTCGAGGTAGGGCAGGAACGTCTCGGTGATCGATTCGCGGATGCCGGTGTCGACGAGCAGCGCCGACTCGGTGCCGACGAAGAGGTACAGCGCGACGAAGCGCTCGCCGAGTGGCGCCTGAATCCGGTGCAGGCCGGGCCGCAGCTCCATCAGCGCTCCACACCGTCGAGCACGACCCGCAGGCCGGCACRCTGCGGGCGGTGGTGCGGGCCGGCGGGGCTGCGCCATCCGTCCGCCGTGGCGGCCGTTGAGATCGCGGCTTCGTCGATGCGGATGCCGCCGCCTGGCTCGTCGCCGATCACGATGCCGCCGTCGGCGAACTCGTGGTCCACGATCACGCCTGGTGCGAAGTCGAGCGCCTGCACCTCGGTGGTGAGGTGGTTCGGCACGGCCGTCATCGCCGCAGCCACCGCGGGGTTGGCGTTGTAGCCGACCGGGCTGATCGGCAGGTCGCGCGCGGCCGCGACGGTGGCGAGCCGCAGCATGTGCGTCACGCCCCAGACCGCCCCTGCCTGCACGATGTCGGGCGCGCCGGCATCGAACAGGGGGCGGAACTGATCGACGCCGGTGAGGTTCTCGCCGGTGGCGACGGCGGTGCGGATGCCGGCGCTCAGCCGGGCGTGACCCACCGCGTCCCAGCGACGCAGCGGCTCCTCCACCCACAGCAGGTCGACGTGCTCCTCGAGCGCACTCACGTAGCGCACGGCCTGCTTGACCTGCCACGACTCGTTCGCGTCGAGCATGAGCCCGGGCCGCGACGTGTTGCGGGCCAGCACCTCCTCGAGGATGCGCAGGCGCCGGAGGTCGGCATCCGGATCCAGTCCGCCCTTGAGCTTGCCCGCGACATAGCCGCGGTCGGCGAATGCGCCGTAGAACGTGGCGATCTCCTCGTCGCTCAGCGCGATGTCGAGCCCCGACGCGTAGGCCGGCACGAATCGATCGCGGCCGCCGAGCAGTCGCCACAGCGGCTCGCCGGCGAGCTTGGCCTTGATGTCCCAGAGCGCGGCGTCGATCGTCGCGACCCCGCCGTACGTGGCTCCGGCATGACCCGACTTGAAGACCGCGGCGAGCATCCGATCGAACAGTGCCGAGACGGCCCGCGGGTCCTCGCCGAGGATCGCCGGAAACAGCCGGTCGAGGTCGGCGTGCGACCCGATGCCGACACCCTCGACCCCTTCGTCGGTCTCGATGATGAGGATCGGCACCTCGGTGACGGCATCCTCGATGTGTCCGTTGACATCGCCGACCGCTCGACGCCACTGGTGCCGAGTCGACAGTGTGCGGTACCCGGTGATCTTCATTCCTTGGTCCCCCCGGCAGTCATGCCCTCCACGAGGAATCGCTGGGCGAAGAGGAAGATGATCAGGATCGGCGCCACCGACAGCAGGGTCGCGAGGGCGAGCGTGGGCAGCTGGATGACGATGCTCGACGTGGTCGTGGGGTTGAACGCCGGCACATTCGACAGCAGGTTCGCGAGACCCACCTGCACCGGGATCTTCGTGCCGCCGACGACCAGGAACGGCAGGAAGTAGTTGTTCCAGTTGCCCACGAAGCTGAAGAAGCCGACGAGGGCGATCACCGGGGTCGCGAGCGGCATCGCGATCTTCGTGAAGACCCGCAGTTCGCCCGCGCCATCGATGCGTGCGGCGTTGAGCAGGTCGCGCGACACCGCCGTCGAGAAGTAGATGTACGTGAGATAGACGCCGAACGGGAAGAACGAGAACGGGAGGATGACGGCCAGCGGGTTGCCGATGAGGCGCACCGCGCTCAGCTCGAGGAAGATCGGCAGCACCAGCGCCGTGTTCGGAATGAGCATCACGATGAGGGTGGTCACCAGCAGCAGGCGCCGGCCTTTGAACTGGACCAGCGCGAGCGCGTATCCGGCCGGGATGCTGATGAGCAGCGTCAAGGCGAGAGCCGAGAACGAGTAGACCACCGAGTTGCCGAGCCAGACGGTGAACACCCCGCTGCCGAACGCGAACAGCTCGTTCCAGTTGGCGACCAGCTGATCGAACGAGCCGAAAGAGAACGGTCCGTTCAGCAGCAGCTGGTCGTTGCTCTTGGTCGGCGCGAGGACGAGCCAGATGATCGGCACGAGGAAGAACAGCGCGAACACGACGAGCAGGGCGACGACGAGTACTCGGGACACCCACTGCCCGGGCGTGAGGCCCGGTCGGGCGCGACGGACGGCGGTATCAGTCACTTTCGAACAGCCTTCCGCGGAAGATGAAGACGGTGGACAGACCCAGCGCCACGACGAGGAGCATGAGCGAGATCGCGGCGGAGCCCGAGAAGTCGCCCTGCCGGAAGGCGTAGAGATAGGCCAGCTGGTTCAGCGAGTAGTCCTCGGGAACGACGCCCTTCGTCGCCTGCGAGAGCACCTTGGGCTCGACGAACAGCTGCACTCCAGCGGCCAGCGACATGATCGCCATATAGCTGATCCACTTGGTGAGCATCGGCAGCTGGATGTACCACGCGGTCTTCACCGCGCCTGCCCCGTCGATGCGAGCCGCCTCCATCACTTCACCCGGCACGTTGTTGAGCGCGCCGTACATGATCACGATCCAGCCGCCCGCTCCGGCCCAGAAGGCGATCACGGCGAAGACGACGGGGAGATTCTCGACCGCCACGACGTTGACGAGCTTCTCGAACCCCATCGCATGGAGGATGCCGGAGACCGGGCTCACGGTCGGGTCGAGGACGAACAGCCACAGCAGCACGCTCGAGGCGCCGGCGATCGCGCCGGGGATGTAAAAGAGGAAGCGCGATGCGCTGCTCAGCCAGCGCACGCGCACCGCGTGCACGACCAGCGCGAGGATCGTGACCAGCACGAGGAGGCTGATCAGCCAGAAGAACACATAGAGCGCGACGTGACCGACGGCGGGGAGGAAGCGGTAGTCGCCGATGACCTTGACGAAATTGTCGATCCCGGCGAACTGGCCGTTCTTCGTGAAGGAGAGGTAGACCGCGTACAGCGTGGGGAAGATCCCGAACGCCAGGAGGAAGAGGGTGTACCCGGACACGAAGAGATAGCCGTAGCGCGCCTGGTGGCGCCCGGCCGCTCTGCGCGGCGCCAGGGCGCCCCGGCGCCGGCCACGAGGGCCGGCGCCGGAGGCCGTGACAAGGGTGACGGTGTCGGTCACTTACTTGACCGTGTAGCCGTTCACGGTCGCTTCGTTCTCGAGCTCCTTCTGCCATGCCGGCAGGAGGGACTCGATGGTGTCGCCCTTGGCGATCGCCGGGATGACGACCTTCGCCCACGCGGTCTCGGGGCTCCAGCTCGTGACGTTCCAGCCGTCCCACACCGAGCCGGCGGCATCCGTCATGACCTGCTCGAAGTCGTCGTTGACGAAGTAGCCGGTCTCCGCCTGCTTGGCGAGCCAGCCTTCTGCGGCCGAGGCGTATGCCGGGTAGCCCGACGACAGCTCGACCTGGAACTCGTCGGAGCTGGTCACGAACTCGAGGAAGGTCTTGACCGCGGCGAGGTTCTTGGAGTGGCTGGAGGCGTACCAGACGCCACCGCCGACGTTGCCCGCGGCGACGTCTCCGCCGTCCCACTTGAGCGGGGCGCTGACGCCGATCTGGCCGGCCGGAACCGCGAGGCCGCCCTGGAAGATCGCACCCGTGTACCAGACCGGCCCGGGGACGCCGACGAGCTTGTCGGCGTACTTCGAGTTGAAGTCTGCGCTGAAGAAGCTGTCCTGAACCAGCGTGCCGTTCGCCAGCATCCCGTCGATGATCTTCGAGATGTTGACGGCGTTCTCATCCGAGGTGTCGGAGTGGAACACGTCAGCCTCAGGCGACTGGAACACCGGCGACTCGGATCCGCCGTAGTAGACGTACGTCATGAACGAGTCGCCCATGCTGCCGAGGATGTAGCCGGGGTGCTCGGCGGCGAGCTTGTCGCCGAGTTCGCCGTACTCCTCCCACGTGGTCGGGACGTCGTAGCCGAACTCATCGAACAGCGACTGGTTGTAATAGAAGACGGTCTGCGCAAGGTCGTTGCGAAGCCCGTACTGCGTGCCGTCGATGGTCGTGATGCCGTTCGCGCCCGGGATGAAGCCGTCGAGGAAGTCCTGGTCGAGGAAGCCCTTGTTCAGGGGTGCCGCAAAACCCTGCTCGCCGTTCGTCGTGTCCTTCGATGCCCAGATCGCGTCATTCTGCTGAGTCGAGAAGACGACGTCCGGCCAGCCGTCGCCGGCCTGGTCCATGAGGGTGATCTTGCTCTGGAACGACCCCGAGCCTCCGGCGTTGCCGTCGTAGGTCTCGAACTCGATCGGGACGTCGGGGTTGGCCTTCTTGAAAGCCGTGACGGCCGGCTCGCGCGCGGCATCCACCCATACGGTGATGGGGCTGTCCTTCACCTGTTCGGCGGTCGTGAAGCCGTACTCGCTGTCGGCTGCGCTGTCACCGCCCCCATCGCTGCCGGAGCAGGCGCTGAATGCCAAGAGGCCGACGGTGGTGGCTGCCACCACCGAGAGTGCCCGTATGGCGGGGCGGAAAGCGGACGATTGCTGTGACATAGCGCATCCTTACTGATCGGCGTCACTGACGACAGATGTCGGGCGGTTGTTATTACATCACACGTATGATGTATTAGCAATGATCCGATGAGGCGATCGAGGGAGAACCCGATGGATAGGCTGTCGCCATGATTCCCGATCGGCAGGGCGTGCCGACCATCTCCTCACGCGAGAAGGCGCCCCGCCTCGGCGTCACGGTCGTCGCCGAGCTCGTCGATGCGATCGTCCGCGGCGACCTGCCGCCGGGTGCGACGCTTCCACCCGAGTCCGTGCTGTGCGAGCAGTTCGCCGTCAGCCGCACGGTCATCCGCGAATCCGTCAAGCGCGTCGAGGAGAAGGGGCTCGTGACGGTGGCACAGGGGCGAGGAACTCAAGTGGCTCCCGTCACCTCGTGGAAGATGGTCGACGAGACCGTGCTCGCTGCCCTTGTCGCGAACGACGCAACGCTCGGCACGCTCGACGATCTGAGCGTCGTGCGGGCCGCGCTGGAGGCGGTGACAGCACGGGATGCCGCGACCCAGCCCGCGCCCGAAGACATCGAGCGCCTCGGCGCGGCCCTTCAGCTCATGCGCGAGACGATCAAGGATCATGCGGAATTCGGCAAGGCGGACGTGGTCTTCCACTCCATCGTGGGTCAGATGGCGAAGAATCGGCTCGCGGATTCGATCGTGAAGACGCTCTTCGCCCAGGCGCTGGCGAGCACCCGTTATTCACTGCGCACCCAGCTCGAAATCACCCTCGGCGAGCACGAGGCGGTCTACGACGCGATCGCCGCCGGCGATCCCGACGCGGCCGAGCAGGCGATGCGTCGGCACATCCTCGACGCGTGGCAGCGCCGGCGACCGCCGCGAGCGCCTGACGTCGAGGCCTGACGCGAGGGGTCAGTGCCCGAGCGACCCCGCGTCTGAGATGCCGACGTCGGTGCGGTGGAAGTTCTGCGCCGAGCGGGACGCCGTCGGCCCCCGCTGACCCTGATACCGGTTGCCGTAGGGGCCTGAGCCGTAGGGCGCCTCGGCGGGGGAAGATAGCCGGAAGAAGCAGAGCTGGCCGATCTTCATCCCTGGCCAGAGCTTGATCGGCAATGTCGCGACATTCGACAGCTCGAGCGTGACGTGCCCCGAGAAGCCGGGATCGATGAAGCCTGCTGTCGAGTGCGTCAGCAGGCCGAGCCGGCCGAGCGACGACTTGCCCTCCAGCCGCGCGGCGATGTCATCGGGCAGCGAGACGAGTTCGAACGTCGAGCCGAGCGCGAATTCGCCGGGGTGCAGGATGAACGGCTCGTCCGGCGCGACCTCGATGAGGTGGGTCAGATCGGGCTGGTCGACGGCCGGATCGATGAAGGGGTACTTGTGGTTGTCGAACAGCCGGAAGTACCGGTCGAGCCGCACGTCGACGCTCGACGGCTGCACCATCCCGGGCTCCCAGGGCTCGAGCCCGATCCGCCGCGCATCGACCTCGCCACGGATGTCACGATCGGAGAGCAGCACGCGTTCAGCCTATGGGCTCCGGATGCCGCGGCGCGCGGTGCGCGGCATCCGCTCGTGCGCGTTTGTTATGCTTGCCGGGCGCCGAAAGGCCTGCCGGGGATGTAGTTCAATGGCAGAACTTCAGCTTCCCAAGCTGATAGCGCGGGTTCGATTCCCGTCATCCCCTCCACAAAACCGCGGAATTCCGCGGGACTCACGCCACAGCACACCACGTGACGCCACAGCTATGTGTGCACCTATGTGTGCACTAAAGCGAGTACATTCAGGGCATGCCAAAGGCTCGCGAACACGGGCAGGGCGCCCTGTTCTGGGTCGAGCCCCGCGGAATGTGGAAAGCGGTGCTCGACGTCGGCTTCGACCCGGAGACGGGCGCGCGCCTGCAGAAGGGGCGCTTCTCGAAGACGAAGGAAGGCGCGGTCAAGAAGCTCAACATGATGCTTCGCGAGCGCGACTCGCTGGGCATCGTGCTCGATCGCTCTACCAGAGTCCGCGAGCTCGCGGCGGCGTGGCTGGAAGACGTCGCCGAGCACGCCAGGCCGCACACGCTCGCCAACTATCGGTCGGCACTGAAGGCCAGCGTTCTTCCTTCGCTGGGCGACCGAATCGCGGCCGACCTCACTCCTGTGGACGTTCGTCGCATGCACAGCGCGATGCGCAGACGCGGCGTCTCGGACTCGACCGTCGCCGGAGCCCATCGAACGCTCGTCACCCTGCTCGAGTACGCCCGCTCGGAACGAGTCATCGCGGAGAACATCGCGGCGCTCACACCCCCACGGCGTACGCGTCCCGGCAAGGTGCGAGCGTCCTTGACGCGCGATGAGGCCAGGTCGCTACTTGCGCTATCGGACGCGCGATGGACTGTCGCGCTCCTCACCGGTCTGCGCAGCGGCGAGGCACGTGCGCTGCGCTGGGAGGACATCGACCTCGCAAAGGGTGTGGCCAGCTTGTCGTGGTCACTGACCGACGCGGAATTCACTCATGGCTGCGGCGGTTCGTGCGGCCGCAAGCGCGCGGGCGCTTGTCCCGAGCGTCGGCTGGAGCTCGCCCCGGACTTGGAGTGGGTACCACTTCAGGGCCGACATGTGCTGGTGCGCCCGAAGAACTCGGTGGCGCGCGAGATCCCACTCACCACCGCAATGATCGAGCAGCTGCGAATCCAGGCCGACGCTGACACTTCGCCTAATCCGCACGGGTTGGTGTGGCCTCGCACCGATGGCTCACCGAAGACGAACACCGACGACAACGAGGACCTGCGTACAGCCCTGCGAAAGGCCGGCGTCGACCGGCCCACCGCCACGACACACTGGCTGCGGCACTCCTACGTCACCCTCTCGGAACACGCGGGCATACCCTGGGCAGCGTTCTCCGGAGTAAGCGGGCACACCACTCCCGAAGCATCCGATCCCTATCGCCACGTGCTCACCGCAGAGGGACGACGCGCAGTCGAGAACCTTGCCGCCTGGGTCGACTCGCCGTAGTGTTCTCGCACCCAGGGCGATCCGCGGGCCGTCTCGGCCCGCCAGGTCTAACCGATTGAAAATCGTGAGGTCACGGGATCGACGCCCGTCGGAGCCACTGAAACCCTCTTCTGGCTTCTATAGGAGGGAGTTTTTTCGTTTCGCCTGGTCGGATGTGGTTTTGTACCACCGGCTCCCACTTGAACTACCTCTCATCGACGTCCAGAGACGAATCGAACGCGAGTGCGTTCCAGGGGCTTGTGCCGGGGATGTGCCGGGAACGCATCAAGATTCGGTAGCGCCAGCGGTTTCCATCTCGTCGAACCGGATCAAGTAGATCGGGAACGTGAACAGGGATGCGCCGCCATCTCTGGGCAATGTGTGATGCTCCGACGTGCCGCCCGCAAGCCGGTCCCTCAATGCGACAGCTCGAGCAGAAGCTGATCCTCAGTCGCACTGGTCGCACCCGGCGCTACGGCGTACGTTCCATTCATGAGCGAACGAATTGCGGACAGGGTTATCGTTCCTGACGTGGTTGGCGTGCCGTTCCATATCGGTCGAGAGGTTGCTGCATCTGCCGGTGTAACACTGGCGAACCCCGACGCGGACGGACCACCCATCGGTGCGCTGGCGTGGCCAGGGCTCTTCTACATCACCTCGCAGGACCCGGCGCCCGGAACCGAGGTCTACCGCTGGGACTCCGTCGCGGTTGAGATCGTTGAACACGGGGTCGCAGAGTCGGGTGCTGTGCGCATCGGTCAGACGCCGCCGCCCGAGGACTCCGCACATGCGATCTCGGAACCCGAAAGTTACGTGGATCTCACAGAGCGAGACGAGGGACTCTAGCTCCGAGTGCCGGCCTCTGCCGGTCCCTCAGCGGGCGGCTTCGATTGGTGGGGTGGCTGCCTAGCCCTCGTCCAGGAAAACGCCGATCTGCTCGCCTGCCTTGACGAATTGAAGGGCGCTGTCCGGGTAAGCAGCGCGTAGTTCCTCGGGGGCGTTGCTGTCGACGACCATCTCGACGGTGGCCGGAAAGGCTCCCACGCGGCACGCGGTGTACGCGAGCCCTGAGATTGACCAGGAGTTCTGGTCGATCTCCTGTTCCGCGGGGATCGCCGCGGTCGTGACGACGGCGAAGCAATCACCTGCGCYTCCGAGCATTCCGTTGGAGGTCTCGAACAGGGTCAGCCCGTGAAACTCCCACGCGCGGGAGCTTGGTCCTGCGCCGAACCAGCCGGGCGGGACTTCAACCCGCGGTGCGGGACGCAGCGTTGCGATCTGGGGAGCGCCGCTTGACACCGATACGGGGGAGATGGCGAGCAGCCCATACGTGAGAGCAGTCGCGATGCCCGCCGCCGCGACGATCGAGGTCGCCCACATCAGTCGAACACGCCACGACAGCCGCCGCCGCCGGGGCTCACCGGTGTCGTCAGCCGACGAATCGGCGACAAGTTCATCGGGATCGGCAGTTTGCGAGTGGTCAGGGTCGAGGGCGGCCGTGCTGTCATGTTCGCTCACCTGAGCCGCGGCGTCCGGCGCCTCAGCGAGTCCCTGATTCTCGGCGGACAGCGAGGAGTCGACTGCCGCAGACGTGTCTAGCGAGACGGGTGCGGGCACTCTGACGAGGCGTTCCAGTTCACGAAGACGCCGTAGCGCGGCCGAGTCCGTGCCGATGTCCGCCGAAGGACCGTACGCGCGGGAACGAAGAGTCTGAAGCTCGTCGGCGATCTCGGTGTC
>NZ_JBFUFC010000056.1:0-18864 GCF_056403635.1 Microbacterium sp. P2_F9
CTGCTGCAGCACCTGGCCTGGAACACCTCCAAGCAGATCGCGGTGTGCGCTCCGACCGGCGTGGCCGCGCTGAACGTCGAGGGCCAGACGATCCACTCGCTGTTCCGTCTGCCGATCGGGCTGATCGCGAACGGCCAGATCGATCAGTCCGAGCCGGCGCGCAAGATCCTCAACGCCATCGACACTCTCGTCATCGATGAGATCTCGATGGTCAATGCCGACCTCATGGACGCGATCGACCGGTCGCTGCGCCAGGCGCGCGGGCGCCGCGCCGAGCCGTTCGGCGGCGTGCAAATCGTGATGTTCGGCGATCCGTACCAGCTGGCGCCCGTGCCGCCCCGCGGGGACGAGCTGCGCTACATCCGCGACCACTACCGGTCGTTCTGGTTCTTCGACGCGAAGGTCTGGACGGGACCGGATGCCGCGATCTCGAGTTCGCCGGCCCTCGACGGCTTCGCCGAGCTCGGACCCTTCGGCGCGCACCTCAACATCCGCGAGCTCGTCGACATCCACCGGCAGGCCGATCCCGCGTTCAAGGCGATGCTGAACGCCGTCCGGCACGGGCGCGTCACCGCCGAGATCGCCGGGATGCTCAACACCACGGGAGCCCGAACGCCGCCCGACCCCGTCGACGGCGAAGCGCCGATCATCACCCTCGCGACCCGCAACGACATCGTCAACTCGATCAACCGGCGGCACCTCGATGCGCTCACCGGCCGTTCGCAGACGGCCGTCGCCGAGATCTCCGGCGACTTCGGGCGGGGGGATGCCTCGTACCCGGCGGACGCCGAACTCCAGCTGAAGGTCGGCGCGCAGGTGATGTTCCTGCGCAACGACACCGCGTCGTACGGCGAGCCGCCGCGCTGGGTGAACGGCACGATCGGCACGGTGACCCGGATCAGCGGCGGCACCGTGCGGGTCGACGTCGACGGCGAGGAGCACGAGGTGGAGCCGGCGGTGTGGGAGAGATTCCGCTACGCCTACGACCCTGGGTCGAAGTCGCTGAGCCGCGACATCGTCGCGGAGTTCACGCAGTTCCCGCTCCGGCTGGCCTGGGCCGTCACGATCCACAAGTCGCAGGGCAAGACCTACGAGCGGGCGATCGTCGATCTCGGCTCGGGCGCCTTCGCGCCCGGTCAGACCTATGTCGCGCTGTCGCGCCTGACCTCGCTCGACGGCCTGTATCTCTCCCGCCCGCTGCGCCCCTCCGACATCCGGGTGGATCCCGACGTCGAGCGCTTCATGGCGCGCCGGTAGCTTGCCCGGCTGGTTCAGGCGACCTGGGACTGCTTCGCGGCGGCGAGGTCTTCGAAGAGCTCTGTGTTGAAGCGGTAGGCGAGCAGCACCTCGTCGATCACGCGCGCCTGCTCCGCGGCATCCCACGGCGCGGCGTCGAGCTGCTCGCGGTAGTGCTCCTTGAACGCCTTGGGGTCGGCGATGTCGGCGAACAGGTAGAAGCCGATGCCGTTCGTCTCGAAGCCGAAGCGGCGGGCCATCAGGCGGCCGATGAACAGCCCGCCGGACAGGTCGCCGAGGTAGCGCGTGTAATGGTGGGCGACGAAGCCGCCGGGCCAGGTGGTGCCGACCTGGGCGATGCGGTCGATGTAGCGCCGGGTGGTCGGCAGCGGCTGGATGCGGTCGTGCCAGTCCGGGCCGACGAGGAACTCGAGGTCGGCCGCCAGTGCGGGCAGGCGCGTGAGCCGGTCGGTGATGAACACCGACGCCACCGGGTCCCGCCGCATCCGCTCGGCCGCGGCTTCGAGCGCCTCGTAGATGAACCAGTGCTGAGCGACGAGGGCGATGTAGTCCTCGCGGGTGCCGTCCCCCTGGATGAGGTCGGCCATGAAGCCGGAGTGCTCACTCGAGGAGTGCGCAGCGCCCGACCGCTCGCGGAGGGCGGTCGAGAAGGGGATGAGATCGCTCATACCTTCACCATAGCTCAAGGTAAGGGCAACCTAAATGAGAGAAGCCTATGAGTGCGGTCTCGGCTCGACGCCCAGCATCCGACACGCCTCGTCGTACAGCGCCACGATCTCGCGCCGAACCTGCGGCCGTTCGCTGATCGGTCCGCCCGGCCACGGCACGCGAACCTGCAGGAGGCTGCCATCGGGCAGTTCTGCGACCCATTCCCCTGCCTCGCCGTCGAACCCGGCCATCGTCGCGCCGACCGCATCCGCGCGCGGCCCGAAGGCGCGCACGATGAGCAGATTGTCACCCGTGTGATCGCCGTTCATGTGTCCCAGCAGCCCGGCGACGACGGCGTCATCGAATCGATACGTCACACGCCCACCCTAGGTGTCAAGGGCGGCGGGAGATCCGGGCGCGATGTGTTTGAATCTATGGACGATCATCGGGGGGTGATGGGTGAGGCACCGACGCCAGTTCACTCGCACAGTGCGAGCGATGGCGGGCGTGCTCGCTCTGACGCTCGCGCTCTCCGCGTGCGCCGCCGCCTCCCCGGCGGTCATCGACCTTCCCCCGCAGGTCGACGGCGGGCTCCCTGAGGACACGACGACGCAGCTGCAGGATGCCGTCACCTTCGCGATGAACGCCTCCGGGGCATCCGGTGCGATCGTCGGCGTCTGGGCGCCGTGGAGCGGCTCCTGGGTGACGGGGCTCGGCACGCAGAACGTCGGCGGCGGCGGTGACGTGAGCACGAAGATGCAGTTCCGCGCAGCGCGCGAGACCCGCCCGATGACGTGCGACGTGCTCTACGCGCTCGAAGCGAAGGGCACCGTCTCGGGCAGCGACAGCGTCACGGAGTACGTGGCCGGGGTCTCGGATCTCGACGAGATCACGCTCGACCAGCTCTGCGACGGAACGTCGGGCATCGGGTCCTACACACCCGTGCTGCTGTCGCAGTGGCTCACGAACCCCAACCGGGAGTGGGACGCGCGCGAGCTCGCCAGCTATGGGCTCGGCCAGGAGCGTTCCGAGCCTGGCACCGCCTACACCGGCTCCGACGCCGGCTACCTGCTGCTCGGGCTCGCGCTCGAGCGCGCATCGGGGCAGACGGCGAGCCAGCTGCTCGACGAGTACGTGTTCCGGCCGCTCGCGCTGGACGCGACGATGTTGCCGACGGATGCCGCGGCGAAGCCGTCCGGCGAAGCTCCCGCACTCGCCGGGCACCACTCCCTGAGGGATGCCGCGGGAGTCATGAACTGCACCGAGCCGCTCGACATCACCAAGATCTCGTCGAGCATCGGATTCACCGACTCCGGAGTCGTCACCGACATCCACGACCTCGGCCGCTACGCGCAGGCGCTCGCCGCGGGTGCGCTCACTCCTCCCGATGCGGACAGGTTCGCCGACCCGCTGCCCGCGTACAGCGGCGCGCCCTCCTGGTTCACTGCGGCCGGGGGCGCGTTGCAGGCGGGCACGCTGATCGGGCAGTCCGGCGCGGTGCCGGGGTACTCGACGGCCGCGTTCGCGGACCCGGAGACCGGGCTGACGGTCGCGGTCGTGCTGAACAATTCAGCCGGCGGCGAGGGGCCGGCGACGAATCTCGCGTGGGAGCTCGCGGCGATCGCCTCCAAGGCGGCCGCGGCCACCGGCGAGACCGCGCCGGAGGCGGGTCTGCCGTGGACTGCGCAGCAGTATCACGACGCGACCGCCGCCGCAGCGATCTGCCCCCAGCCTGCTCCGTGAGCGGACGCACCGCCCAGACCCCCGCCATCCTCCTCGTCGTCGCGGGACTCGCGTGCCAGGAGGTCGGCGCCTCGATCGCCGTGCTCCTGTTCCCCGAGATGGGGCCGCTCGGCATCGTCATGCTGCGACTCGGGTTCTCGGCGATCCTGCTGCTGCTGATCGCGCGCCCGTCCCTGCGGGGCCATTCGCGGGACGGATGGATCGCGGTCCTCGCGTTCGGGGTCGTCCTCGCGGCGATGAACGGCCTCTTCTACCTCGCCCTGGAGCGCCTTCCGCTCGGCGTCACGGTCACGATCGAGGTGCTCGGGCCGCTGGTGCTCTCGATCGTCGCCGCGCGCCGCCGCTCTGCGTGGCTGTGGGCCGCCCTCGCCTTCGCCGGCGTGCTCGCCCTCGGCGGGGGCGGATGGGAGCAGCTCGATCCGGTCGGAGTGCTCTTCGCCCTCGGCGCGGCCGCGAGCTGGGCGTTCTACATCCTCGCGTCGGCCCGGGTGGGCCGGGAGTTCCCCAAGCTCGACGGGCTCGCACTGGCGATGAGCGTCGGGGCGCTCATCGCACTGCCGTTCGGCATCGCCTCCGCCGGCGCCGCCCTGCTGCGCCCCGAGCTCCTCCTCTTCGGCGCCGCCGTCGCCGTGCTGTCGTCGACCATCCCCTACGCGTTCGAGCTCATCGCCCTGCGCCGTCTGCCCGCGTCGTCGTTCGCGATCCTGATGAGCCTGGCGCCGGCCACTGCCGCCATCGCGGGGTGGGTGCTGCTCGGCCAGACCCTGTCGTGGCTCGAGATCGTGGGCATCTCGCTCGTGATCGCGGCCAGCATCGGTGCGGTGCGCTCGTCGCAGCGCGCGGCGCGCTCCAGTGCAGAGCCGGTCGGATGACGGATGCCGCGGCATCCCTGTCCGAAACTCCTTGTCGGATACGACTAGGAGACGACACTTTCTCTGTCTGATCGGACAAAGAACCACGAATTGAACAACTTATCGTGAGGGAATGCGTTCCCCCGATGATGTCGCAACGTTCCTTGCCGCCCACTTCGCCCAGGCTGTCGCCGAGCGCGGCGTGCCCGGCGCCACGATCGCAGTCCTGAAGGACGGCGAGATCGTGGAAGCCGCCGCTGGCCTGCTCAGCACTGCCACGCGGGTCGAGGTGACCACCGACTCCGTCTTCCAGATCGGCTCGATCACGAAGGTCTGGACCACGACGCTCGTCATGCAGCTCGTCGACGACGGACTGCTCGATCTGGATGCCCCGATCCGCACCTACGTGCCGGAATTCCGGCTCGCCGACGATGCCGCCGCCGGCTCCATCACCGCCCGACAGCTGCTGAGCCACCAGGGCGGCTTCGAAGGGGATGTCTTCACCGACACGGGTCGTGGCGACGACGCCATCGAGAAGTACATCGATGCGATCGCGGGGCTCCCGCAGCTCTTCACTCCCGGCGAGCTGTTCTCGTACAACAACGCAGCCTTCAGTGTTCTCGGCCGCCTGGTCGAGGTGCTGCGCGAAGACACCTGGGAGAACCTCCTCGTCAGCCGCATCGCACAGCCGCTGGGGCTCACCCACGTCGCGCCGAGCGCCTACGAGGCGATCCTCTTCCGCGCCGCAGTCGGCCATCTCGGTGCCGGGGAGGATGGCGTCCAGATCCCGGCCCCGGTCTGGGCGCTCGCGAAGTCCAACGAACCGGCCGGCTCGATGCTCGCCATGCGGCCGCGCGACCTGATCGGATTCGCACAGATGCACCTCGGCGACGGCGTCGGCGCCAACGGCACGCGCGTACTGTCGGCGGAGTCCGCCCAGGCGATGCGCACCAACCACGTGGATCTGCCGCGACTGACCGGCATGGGCGACGCCTGGGGCCTGGGCTGGGAGATCATCCAGACCGCGACGCCCGTCGTGATCGGTCACGACGGCGGCACGATCGGCCAGTCGGCGTTCCTGCGCGTCGTGCCCGAGCTCGGCATCGCGGTCGCGATGCTCACGAACGGCGGCGACGTGATGGGGCTCTTCGATGATGTCGTCGCGCCGATTCTCAAGGAGGCGGCGGGTGTCACCTTGCACGGGCTGCCCGTGCCGCCCGCCGAGGCCGTGGCCGTGGACGCCGGGCCGCTCGTCGGCTTCTACTCGAACTCGACCATCGACCTGACCGTCTCGGTCGACGACGAGGGCCGCATCTGGGTCGACAGCAACCCCAAGGGCATCCTCGCCGAGATGGGCCAGACGCCCGAGCACACCGAGCTGGTCGGGTACAACGCCGACTCGCTCATCACCGCCGCCCCGGCGGTGCAGCAGATGCACGTCGTGTACTCGTTCCTCGGTGAGGACGAGTCCGGCCGGCGCAGGTACGTCCACTCCGGCCGCGCGGTCGCCCGCGCCGACTGACCACCCWCCCCACCGCACCACAGCAGCCGATCCCCCCGGATTCAGAAAAGAGACCTGCATGAAATCGTTCGCAAGGCCCGCTCTTGCCGTCCTGACCACCGCCGTCGCGGTCACCGCCCTCGCCGGCTGCTCCGGCGCGAGCGGCAGCTCATCGTCGAGCTCCGACTTCGTCGACGACGGCACCTTCACGTTCACGATGGTCGCCGACCCCGGCGCCCTCGACCCGCAGATGTCGGCGGTGAGCGCCCTCTTCCAGCTCAGCCAGTTCGCCTACGACAACCTGGTGAGCGTCGACAAGAACGGCGAAGTGGGCTCGCAGCTCGCGAAGGATTGGAAGGTCGACGGCGCGACCGTCACGCTGACCATCAACGACGGCGTGAAGTGCGCGGACGGGTCCGACTTCACGGCGCAGACGGCAGCCGACAACATCGCCTTCATCTCGGACCCCGAGAACCAGAGCCCATTCCTCGGCTCGTACCTGCCTGTGGGCCTGAAGGCGGCAGCTGACGGCGCGACGCTCACGATCACCCAGTCCGCGCCCGCGCCGTTCGTGCTGCAGAGCCTCGCGAACGTGCCGATGGTCTGCGACGAGGGTCTCGCGGACCGCACCTCCCTTGCGGCGGCCACGGACGGAACCGGCCCGTACACGCTTACAGAGGCCGTCCCGAACGACCACTACACCTACGAGATCAACCCGGACTACGCGTGGGGCCCGAGCGGCGCGACGACGAAGGAAGCCGGCCTGCCGAAGACCGTCGTCGCGAAGGTCATCCCGAACGAGACCACCGCGGCAAACCTGCTGCTCGCCGGCGACGTCAACGCCGCGCAGATCATCGGACCGGATGCCGCGCGCCTCGACAGCGCGAAGCTCTTCTCGCAGACGATCGAGGCGCTCCTCGGCGAGCAGTGGTACAACCAGGGCGCGGGTCATGTGACCAGCGACCCGGCCGTGCGCATGGCGCTCACCCAGGCTGTCGACTACGACGAGCTGCAGAAGGTGCTGACGTCAAACACCGGCCTGCCGGCACAGCGCCTGACCGTCATCCCGCCGTCTGCGTGCACCTACGACGCCGTGACCGGCAACCGCCCCGAGACCGACGTCGACGCAGCCAAGGCCGCACTCGACGAGGCCGGCTGGGTGGAAGGCGCCGACGGCATCCGCGAGAAGGACGGTCAGAAGCTCGCGGTCACGTTCCTCTACGCGAACACGCTCGGCACCGGCGGCGCCGCCGCCGCAGAGCTCGCCACCGCCGCGTGGAACGAGATCGGCGTGCAGGTCGACGCCAAGGAGAACGACTCGACGACCATCACCGGCGCGCTGTTCGGCACCGGAGCATGGGACATCGCGTGGGTCCCGCTCAACGTCAGCAACCCCGATCAGGTGGTCGGATTCGTCTCCGGCCCGTCGATCCCGGACGGAACGAACTTCGCCGCAATCGCCAACGCCGACTACGAGGCTGGCGTCGCCGAGGCGATGACCAAGGTCGGCACGGACGGGTGCGACACCTGGAAGGACGCCGAGGCGAACCTCTACCAGGCCGCCGATGTGGTCGCATTCGCCAACAGCGCCATCAAGACCTTCGGCCAGAACGCCGAGTTCGAGATGGTCGGCCAGATCGTCCCGACCAGCATCCGCATGCTGGCAGCCCAGTAAGTCCGATCCTCCCCCCGCCCGGCGGGCGCACGCCCGCCGGGAGAAGGACCACGCCATCATGACGATCACAGCCGCCCCGCCCGTCGAGGAGGTGCGCCGAGCCCGCGACCACCGCTGGCCCCGGTTCATCCTCCGCCGGTCGGGGCGGCTCGTGGCGTCGCTGTGGGTGCTGCTGACGGCATCCTTCCTGATGATCCACGCGATGCCCGGCGACCCCGTCCGCGGCTCGCTCGGTCCGACCGCTTCGGCGGAGCTCGTCGCAGCGCGGCGGGAAGCACTCGGACTCGACAACCCGCTGCTCCAGCAGTACTGGGACTACTTCACCAGCGTCCTCACCGGCAACCTCGGGGTGTCGTTCGGCTCGAACCTGCCCGTCGCCCAGACGATCGCGCAGCGGCTTCCGGCCACGGCGAGCATCGCCTTCCTCGCGTTCGCCCTGGCCATCATCATCTCCATCCCGGTGGGCGTCGCCGTCGCGGTGCGCACCCGCCGCGGGCGCGGCCGCGGTCTCGAGCTGGGCTTCGCGTCCTCCAGCGTCTTCATCTCCGCGATCCCGGACTTCCTCCTCGGCGTCGCTCTCGTCTCCGTCTTCGGTGTCACGCTCGGCTGGTTCCCGATCGCCGGCCGCAGCGGCCCTGACTCGTACGTGCTGCCCGTGCTCGCGCTCGCGCTCGGCCCCGCGGCCGTGCTCGCCCGCATCGTCCGCGTCGAGATGCTCAATGTGCTCGACACCGACTTCGTCCGCACCGCGCGCGCCAAGCGCCTCCCGGCCTGGCGGATCTACCTCAGCCACGCGCTGCCCAACGCCACCACCGCGACCCTCACGCTCGCCGGGCTTCTCCTCGGCTCCCTCGTCATCGGCACGGTGCTGGTCGAGAACGTGTTCGCCTGGCCGGGTCTCGGCTCGACGATCGTGCAGGCGATCCAGACCAAGGACTACCCGCTCGTGCAGGGCACCGTGCTCATCTACGGCGCCGGCGTCCTCGTGATCAACACGATCGTCGACGGCATCCTCGCGGGGCTCGATCCCCGCACGACGGTGGCGGAGTCCTGATGCGCCTGCTCGCCCGCACCGTGCGCACGCCGCTCGGACTCGCCGCGGTCATCCTCCTCGCCCTCGTGCTGGTGACCGCGATCTTCGCCCCGATCCTCTGGGGCGCTCAGGCGGCGGTCGTCGACACCGCCAACATCCTCGCCGGGCCGTCTGCCGAGCACCCGGTCGGCACCGACGCGCTCGGCCGCGACCTGCTGCTGCGCGTGCTCGTCGCCACGCGCCTGTCCGTCGTGCTCGCCATCATGGCGACCGTCGTGGCCGTGACCGCGGGCCTCATCCTCGGCGTCGCGCCGTGGCTCATGGGCCGGGCCGGCCGCAGCGTGACGTGGGTCGTCAGCGTCGCCGTGGCCTTTCCCGGCCTGCTGCTCGCCCTCTTCTTCGCGGTGATCTTCGGCACCGGCTGGGTCGGCGCGACCTGGGCGATCGGCCTCGCCGGGGCGCCGAGCTTCGCCCGCCTCTGCCAGACCCTCGTCGCCGGCGTGGCATCGCGCGACTTCGTCTCGGCCGCCCGCATCGGCGGCGTGGGCCGCGTGCGCGTGCTGTTTCGGCACGTGCTGCCGAACATCGGCGAGCCCCTCATCGTCAACGCGACGATCGGMGCGGGCGGCGCACTGCTGGCCTTCGCCGGACTCTCGTTCATCGGTCTCGGCGTGCAGCCGCCCGAGTACGACTGGGGCCGGCTCATGATGGACGGGCTGTCCGGCATCTACGTCAACCCGCTCGCCGCTCTCGCGCCCGGCATCGCGATCGTCATCGCCGGGCTCGCGTTCAACCTCACCGGCGAAGCCGCCGCGCGCTCGCTCGGCATCGGATCGACCGGCATCGTCGCGAAGATCGCCCGCGTGCAGCCCACGCCGCGCCCCGGCGATGTCGCGGGCGATGCGGTGGGCGACCTTTCGACAGGCTCAGGGACCGCGTGGGAGACGGATGCCGCGGCCCCGGCCGACGCTGTGCTCGACGTTCGCGACCTGCGGGTCGCCTTCCCCGGTGCGACCGGCCCGATCGAACCCGTCCGCGGGGTGTCGTTCTCGATGCGCCGCGGCGAGGTCGTCGGCATCGTCGGCGAGTCGGGGTCGGGCAAGTCGCTCACCGCGCTGGCGATCGCCCAGCTCATCGAGCACCCCGGCGTCGTCGACGCGGACCGCCTGACGTTCTGCGGCGAGGACCTCCTCTCCGGCGACCCGAAGCGCCATCGGAGCCTGCTCGGCACGTCGCTCGCGCTGGTCTTCCAGGACCCGATGACGAGCTTCAACCCGACCAAGAAGATGGGCGCGCAGCTCGCCGAGGTCGCCACCGAACACCACGGCATGACCCGCCGCGAGGCCGCGGATCGGGCCGTCGATCGGCTCGCGGCCGTGCAGATCAGCAACCCCGAGCAGCGGGCAAAGCAGTACCCGCACGAGTTCTCCGGCGGGATGCGCCAGCGTGCCATGATCGGCGCGGGGCTCATGGGCAAGCCGGCGCTCATCATCGCCGACGAGCCGACGACCGCCCTGGACGTGACAGTCCAGCAGCGCGTGCTCGACCTCCTCAAGAGCATCCGCGACGACGAGGATGTCGCCATCCTCCTCATCAGCCATGACGTGTCGGTGGTGGCGGAGATCTGCGACCGCGTGCTCGTCATGTACGCCGGACGCATCGTCGAAGAGCTCCCGGCCGACCGGCTGCGCGAGGCGCAGCATCCGTACACCCGTGCGCTCATGGCGGCCGTCCCGGACATGCAGACCGACCTGGCACGGCCGCTCGCCACCGTCGCCGGCCGTCCGGTCGATCCCGCGCACGTGCCGGCCGGCTGCGCGTTCGCGGCCCGGTGCCCGCTCGCCGACGCGCACTGCCGCGAAGTCGACCCGCGGCTCGCGCCAGCCGGCCCAGGTCGGGCCGCCTGCTGGCACGCGGGGGAGCCGATCGCCCTGACCCTGGCCCAACCCGCCCTCGACGTCGAGGAGGTACTGCTGTGAGCGAGCTGCGCATCGAGAACGCCACCGTGCGCTTCGGCTCCGGCCGGTCGCAGACCCTCGCCGTCGACGACGTGAGCCTCACCGTGCCGAACGGCGAGGTGCTCGGACTCGTCGGCGAGTCCGGATCGGGCAAGTCGACCATCGCGCGCGCCGCCGTCGGACTCGTGCCCCTCGACAGCGGACGCATCCTGCTCGACGGCGAGCCGATCGATGTGCGGCACGGTCGCCGACCGCTGCAGATGGTCTTCCAGGACCCGTTCTCGTCGCTCGACCCGCGCATGACGATCGGGGCGAGCATCGCCGAGATCCTGCCGCGGGGCCTCACGCGCGCCCAGCGCAACGACGAGGTCGCGCGTCTGCTCGAGCTCGTGCACCTGGACGCGTCTCGCGCCAAGACCTACCCGGGCCAGATGTCGGGCGGCCAGCGTCAGCGCGTCGCGATCGCCCGTGCTCTCGCGGGGCGGCCGGAGGTGCTGATCGCCGACGAGATCACCTCCGCCCTCGACGTGTCGATCCAGGGATCGATGCTCAATCTCGTGCGCGAACTGCAGGCCGAACTCGGCCTGTCGCTGCTGTTCATCTCGCACAACCTCGCCGTGGTCCGCTACGTCGCCTCCCGCGTCGCGGTGATGCACCGCGGACGCATCGTCGAGGAAGGCCCCACCGCCGAAGTGCTCTCCAACCCCCGCGATCCCTACACCCAGCAGCTGCTGGCCGCCATCCCCGGTCAGCCGACCACCGATCTCCAACCCTCAAGGAGCGAACTGTGACCCGCAACATGCGCATCGAGGACGTGCTCGACCTCACGGTCCCGAGCCAGCCCAGCATCTCCCCGGACGGCACGCTCGTCGCCTACGTGCTCGGCGGCATCGACGCCGCCGCCGATAAGGCGATCAGCTCGATCTGGCTGACGGATGCCGCGGGCGCAGCCCGCCGCCTCACCCAGGGCACGACCGACACGGCGCCGGTGTTCTCGCCGGATGGCGCGACCCTCGCGTTCCTGCGCGACGGCCAGCTGTGGACCCTCCCCGTCACAGGCGGCGAGCCCGTGCAGCGCACGCACCTCCCGCTCGGCGCGGGCGCGCCGGTGTGGAGCCCTGCCGGTGACCGCATCGTCTTCGCGGCGCCCGTCGACGGCGAGGCAGCGGCCGAAGAGAGCGACGCCGACCGCGCGAAGCGCGCCCAGGGCCCGATCGCGAGCGACGGCGTCAACTACCAGGCTGACGGCAGCGGGTTCCTCCGCGGCATCCGCGTGCAGCTGCACCTCGTCGACCTGGGGAGCGGCGCCGTTCGGCAGCTCACCGACGGCGACGAGCACGTCGCCAGCCCGTCGTGGGCCCCCGACGGCGACTTCATCGCCTACACGGTCAAGCCGGAGAGTGTCGACCACCTCACCTTCCGCATGGCCGTGCACGTGATCGACCCGGCCGACGCGGCAGCACCCGCGCGGATCGTCGCGTTYGCCGACGGCGTCGCCGCGACTGTCGCGTACGCCCCGGACGGCCGCCACCTAGTGGTCGTCGGCTGGGCCGGCGACCCCGAAGGCATCGCCCGCCTCTACCGCGTCGATCTCGCGACCGGCGAGGCGCGCGAGCTCGCGGCATCCCTCGACCGCAATGTCATGCCCGGCGCCCCCGCCTACCCCGGCGCCCTGCCGCAGGTCACCGCCGCCGGCGACGTGCTCTTCGCGATCCGCGACCGCGGCTGCACGCACCTCTATGCGGTGCCGCTGGACGGCGGCGAGCCCCGGCACCTCCACGGCGGCGACGCCGAGGTCGTCAGCGGTCTCTCGGTCGCCGGCGACAAGGCCGCCATCGCCCTGTCGACCGCGACGTCGTTCGGCGAGATCGTGCTGCTCGACCTGGCCGCCGGCACGTCATCGGTCGTGACTGCGCACGGCGCGGCGCCCGAGGGTGTGGAGCTGTTCGTCCGCGAGTCGCGCGAGTTCGCGATCAGCGACGGCGTCACGGTGCAGGGCTGGCTCCTGCGCGACCCCGCCGTGACCGGCCAAACCCCGCTGCTCGTCGACGTGCACGGCGGACCGCACAACGCCTGGAACGGCGCGGTCGACGAGATGCACGTCTTCCACCAGGAGCTCGCCGCTCGCGGCTGGACCGTCCTGACGATCAACCCCCGCGGCAGTGACGGGTACGGCGAGGAGTTCTTCCAGGCCGTCAACGGCAACTGGGGCCTGATCGACGCCAAGGACTTCCTCGAGCCCATCGACACCCTCGTCGCCGAGGGCGCGGTCGACCCGAAGCGCCTCGCACTCACCGGCTACAGCTACGGCGGGTTCATGACCTGCTACCTCACCGGGCACGACGACCGCTTCGCCGCGGCCGTCGCCGGCGGCGTCGTGGCCGACATGACGAGCATGGGCGGCACCACCGACGACGCGCACCTGCTCAACGTCTTCGAGATCGGCGCCATGCCGTGGGACCCGGCCGACCGTGAGCGGCTCGCCGCGATGTCGCCGTACACGGCCGTCGACAAGGTCACCACCCCGACCCTCGTGCTGCACGGCGAGGCCGACGTCCGCTGCCCCGTGGGGCAGGCCGAGCAGTGGCACTACGCCCTCGCCGAGCGCGGCGTCCCGACGCGCCTCGTCGTCTACCCGGGTGCCAGCCACATCTTCCCGATCCTCGGCGTGCCGAGCCACCGGGTCGACTACGCCACGCGCGTGGTCGAATGGGTTGAGCAGTATGCGGGGGATGCCGCAGGCCCGCGCCCCGAGAAGATCGATGCCGCCCACTGGCAGCGCCGCCTCGCGGTGCTCGCCGAGCGGCACAAGGTGCCCGGCGCCCAGCTCGGGATCCTGCGGCTCGGTGGCCGTGAGGACGAGATCGTCACCGGCGCGTACGGCACTCTGAACAAGAACATCTCCACCGGCGCGCCCGCCACGAAGGACTCCGTCTTCCAGATCGGCTCGATCTCGAAGGTGTGGACCGCGACGGTCATCATGCGGCTCATCGACGAGGGGAAGCTGTCGCTCGACACGCTCGTGAAGGACGTCATCCCCGAGCTGAAGCTCAGCGAGGACGAGCTGACCGACGGCATCACGGTGTGGCACCTCCTCACCCACACGAGCGGTCTCGACGGGGATGTCTTCACCGACACCGGCCGCGGCGACGACTGCCTCGAGAAGTACGTCGCCGACCTCGCGACCGCCGGGATGAACCACCCGCTCGGTGCGACCTGGTCATACTGCAACGCCGGCTACTCGGTGCTCGGCCACGTGATCGAGAAGGTCACCGGCAAGACGTGGGATGCCGCGATGGCCGAGCTGCTGTTCCAGCCCCTCGGACTCACGCACACCGTGACCCTTCCGGAGGAGGCGATCCTGTTCGGCGCCGCGGTCGGGCATGTCGACATGGGCGACGAGCAGGTGGTGACTCCGGCGTGGGGCCTCATGCGCTCGCTCGGCCCCGCCGGCCTCATCACTGCCCGCGCCGAGGATGTGCTCGCGTTCGCGCGCCTGCACATGGCCGGTGGCGTCACCGCCGACGGCACGCGCCTCCTCGCCGAGGAGACCGTCGCCGACATGCAGTCGTTCCACGCGGAGGTGCCCGATAAGCACGTGCTCGGCGACTCCTGGGGCCTGGGCTGGATCCGCTTCGACTGGAACGGCGCCCGGCTCTACGGCCACGACGGCAACACCATCGGACAGGCGGCGTTCCTGCGCATCCACCCCGAGACCGGCGTCGCGGTGACGCTGCTCACCAACGGCGGCAACACCCGCGACTTCTACGAGGACCTCTACCGTGAGATCTTCGCGGAGCTGTCGGGGATCGACATGAAGGCCCCCGTGAAGGTGCCCGAGCAGCCCATCGAGATCGACGTCACCCCGTTCGTCGGCACGTACGAGCGCGCCTCGGTGCGCATGGAGGTCTTCGTCGGCGACGAGGGACCCATGCTGCGCAGCACCGTGCTCGGCCCGCTCGCCGAGCTCGAGCCGCACCCCGTCGACGAGTACCCGCTCGTGGCACTTGATGAGGCCCTCTACGCGGTGCGCGCCCCCGGCACGCAGACGTGGATCACCGTGACCTTCTACTCGCTGCCCACGGGTGAGGCGTACCTGCACTTCGGTGCCCGCGCGACCCCCAAGGTGAGCGACAAGGTCGAGAACACCGCTCTGCTCGAATCCGCCGAGAAGGTCGCAGAGCCGGTATGAGCGAGACCCTCGCCGAGCTGCGCACCGAGACGATCGTCGCGCACATCGAACGCCTCGTCTCGGTAGAGTCGCCGTCCGCGGATGCCTGGGCGGTGGCCCGCTCAGCCCTCGAGGTCGCCGCACTCGGCGAGGAGCTGCTGGGTGTCGAGCCCGAACGCATCGTGATCGAGGGCGTGACGCACCTGCGCTGGCGCTTCGGTGCCACCACGCGTGTCGTGCTGGTCACCCATCACGACACGGTGTGGCCGGTGGGCACGCTCGCGCGCCTGCCGTTCCGGGTGCGCGATGGGGTCCTGACCGGTCCGGGCTGCTTCGACATGAAGGCGGGCCTGGTCATGGCGCTCCACGCGATCGCGTCGCTGCCAGACCGCGACGGCGTGACGCTGCTCGTCACGGGTGACGAAGAGGTCGGCTCGACCACCTCCCGCGCGCTCATCGAGGACACCGCCCGCGGCGCTCGCGGGGCACTCGTGCTCGAGGCATCCGCTCCTGGCGGCGCCCTCAAGATCGAACGCAAGGGCGTGTCGCTGTACGAGGTGGTCGTCACCGGGCGCGCCGCCCACGCGGGACTCGAGCCCGAGCGCGGGGTGAACGCGACGGTCGAGCTCGCCCACACCGTGCTGGCGATCACCGAACTCGCCGACCCTGATCAGGGCACCACGGTGACCCCCACGGTGGCGTCGTCGGGCACGACGACCAACACGGTGCCGGCGTCCGCGTCGGTGTTCGTCGACGTGCGCGCCCGCACGGTCGCCGAGCAGCACCGGGTCGACGCGGCGCTGCGCGCGCTCGCCGCCGTCACGCCCGGTGCCGGCCTCGAGATCAAGGGCGGCCCGAACCGGCCGCCGCTCGAGGCCGCGGCATCCACCGAGCTGTTCGCTCGCGCGCAGGCGATCGCGGCGCGCGAGGGCCTTCCGGCGCTGGAGAGCGTCGCGGTCGGCGGTGGCAGCGACGGCAACTTCACCGCCGGCATCGGCGTGCCCACGCTCGACGGACTCGGCGCGGTGGGCGGTGGCGCCCACGCGGAGGACGAGCACGTCCTGGTCGCGGAGCTCCTGCCCCGCACGCGCCTGGTGGCCGCCCTGGCCGCCGAACTGGCCGCCGTGCAAGAGGAGGGACGATCGTGACCGATCTGCTGTACGCCGACGACGTCGTCACGACCGCGATCGCCGCGGCCGAGGAGGCCGCCCTGGCCGCCGGCGTCACGCTGCGCGAACTGGCCGGCGTCGATGAGCAGGCGACGATGCTGCGGCTGCTGTCGGAGATCTGGGGGCGCAGCCCCGAGAACCCGCCCGTCCCGCCCGAGCTGCTGCGCGCCTTCACGAAGGCGGGCAATTACATCGTGGGCGCGTTCGCCGGCGACACCATGGTCGGCGCGGCGATCGCGTTCCACTCGACCCCCGAGCGGCATGCGCTGCACAGCCACATCGCCGGCGTCGCGCCAGGCCTCGCGGGTCGCTCGATCGGCTACGCCATGAAGCAGCACCAGCGCGGCTGGGCGCTCGCCCGAGGCATCGACGTGATCGAGTGGACCTTCGATCCGCTCGTCTCGCGCAACGCCTACTTCAACTGCACCAAGCTGCGGGCGCTGCCGGTCGAGTACCTGACCAACTTCTACGGCGTGATGCCCGACGTCATCAACGGCGACGACGAGACCGATCGGCTGCTGGTGCGCTGGCAGCTGCGGGACGAGGATGTCGCGGACGCGGCATCCGGTCGTCCCCCGGCGGTCGACCCCGGCGCCCCGGGCCACGTGAGCGTGCCGGTGCCCGCGGACGTCGAGCGCCTGCGCACCACCGACCCTGGGGAGGCGCGCGCGTGGCGACTCGGCGTGCGCTCACGCCTGACCGCCCTGCTCGGCGACGGCGGGCGCGTCGTCGGATTCGACCGCACCGCGGGGTACATCGTCCGCCTCGGAGAGGGGAGCGGCTCGTGAAGATCGAAGGCTTCGAACTGCGGCGGGTTTCGATGCCGCTGGTGTCGCCGTTCCGCACGTCGTTCTCGACGCAGACCTCCCGGGACATCCTGCTCGTGAAGGCGGTCACGGATGGCGCGGACGGCTGGGGCGAGTGCGTGACCCTCGGCGACCCGCTGTATTCGCCCGAGTACGCCGACGGCGCCGTCGATGTCATGAAGCGGTTCTTCATCCCGGCTCTCGCGGCGGCAGGCGTGGGGGGAGCGCCTGCCGTCGGGGAGATCCTGAAGCCCTTCAAGGGCCACCGCATGGCCAAGGCCGCGCTCGAGATGGCGATCCTCGATGCCGAGCTGCGCACCGAGGGCCGCTCCTTCGCCCGCGAGCTCGGTGGGGTGCACGACACCGTGCCGTGTGGCGTGTCGGTCGGCATCATGGACACCATTCCGCGGCTGCTCGACGCGGTCGGGGAGTACCTGGCCGAGGGGTACGTGCGCATCAAGCTCAAGATCGAGCCCGGCTGGGACCTCGAGCCCGTGCGCGCGGTGCGCGAGCGCTTCGGCGACGACGTGCTGCTGCAGGTCGACGCGAACACGGCGTACACCCTGCGGGACGCCCGGCATCTGGCCAAGCTCGACGACTTCGACCTGCTCTTGATCGAGCAGCCCCTCGAGGAGGAGGACGTGCTCGGCCACGCGGACCTCGCGAAGATCGTCAAGACCCCGATCTGCCTGGACGAGTCGATCACGTCGGCCCAGACCGCCGCCGCCGCGATCCGCCTGGGTGCGACGAGCATCATCAACATCAAGCCGGGCCGGGTCGGCGGCTACCTCGAGGCGCGCCGCATCCACGATCTCGCCGTCGCGCACGGTGTGCCCGTGTGGTGCGGCGGCATGCTCGAGTCGGGCATCGGCCGCGCCGCGAACGTCGCGCTCGCGTCGCTCCCCGGCTTCACGCTGCCCGGCGATGTCTCGGCGAGCGGACGCTTCTACCAGACCGACATCACCGAGCCGTTCGTGATGCACGACGGCACGCTGACGGTGCCCACCGGGCCTGGTCTGGGCGTCGCGCCGCTGCCGGACGTGCTCGATGAGCTCACCACCAGTATCGAGTGGATCCCCGCCTGACCTATGCTCCCCCTCATGAGCACACGGCCGCGATCGAGTCTCGGGCGTGTGCTCGACGACCTCGGCGTGACCCTGCTCGAGGTGGTGCACGGCGATGTCGAGGCCGCTCTCGACATCGGCGGGGTGGTCATCCACGACCCCGCTGACGAGCCGGTCTACCCGGAGAGCGCACTCGTGCTGGCGGTGGGAGTGACGGATGCCGCGCACCTCGCCGCGCTGATCCCCGAGCTCGGCGCGCACAGTGCGGCGGCGGTCATCGTGCGCTCGCCGGTGACGCTGACCGACGCCGTACGCAGCGCCTCCGACGCGCACGGCGTGGCGGTGCTCGGCCTGGCGCGCGGCGCGACCTGGACGCAGCTCGCTGCACTCCTGCGGTCGCTGCTGGCCGAAGACGACATCGGCGAGATCGAAGACGAATCGCTCGGCGGCATCCCGTCCGGCGACCTGTTCGCGGTCGCGAACGCGATCGCGTCGCTCCTGGATGCCCCGATCACGATCGAGGATCGGTCCTCGCGCGTGCTCGCCTTCTCAGGCCGCCAAGAGGAAGCGGACGCGTCGCGGGCGGAGACGATCATCGGCCGCCAGGTGCCGCAGCGCTACTCACGCGCGCTCACCGAACTCGGCATCTTCCGCGAGCTCTACCGCGACGATCGGCCGGTGGTGGTCGATCCCGTCCAGGTCGGCCAGGGAGTCAGCACCCAGCGCATCGCGATCGCCGTGCGAGCGGGCGACGAGGTGCTCGGGTCGATCTGGGCCGCCATGGACGGAGCACTCACCCCGGAGCGCACGGCGACGCTGCGGGATGCCGCGAAGCTCGTCGCACTGCATCTGCTGCGGGTGCGGGCCGGCGCCGACGTGCAGCGGCGCCTGCGGACCGAGCTCGTCAGCACCGCGCTCGAGGGCGGTGCCGGCGCACGGGATGCGCTCGGCCGGCTCGGGCTGGCCGGCCACGACCTCGTCGTCATCG
>NZ_JBFUFC010000057.1:0-18783 GCF_056403635.1 Microbacterium sp. P2_F9
GAGTGCGCCGCCGGCGACGCGGGGGAGCACATAGCGCCCACCAGCCGAGGAGTGCGTCACGATGTGGACGTCGATGTCGCCGGACTCCCGGATCACGGTCGCGCCGATCCCCGGCCCGGTGAGCGCAGCCGCGAGGCGCCCTCGGCGGCTGACGCCGATCACCAGCTGGGTCGCGTTCACCGACCGTGCGAATTCCACGAGGGAGATCGGCACGTCGTCGCCCACGACCTGGTGATACGTGCCGCCGAGCGATTCCACGAGGTGTCGCTGCGCGGCGAGCGCTCCAGGCGCCGACGTGCGCAGCCCGTCCTGGGTCGAGACGTGGACGGCGAGCAGCTGGCCACCGGCCGACCGGGCGGCGATCCGTGCCGCGCGGCGAATGAGGGTCTCGCCCTCCGCTCCACCGGTGAGGGCGACGACGATCCGCTCGCGGGCCTGCCACGTGCCCGTGATGCCGTGTTCGGCGCGGTAGCGCGTCAACGCGCTGTCCACCTCGTCGGCAAGCCAGAGCAGGGCGAGCTCCCGCAGCGCGGTGAGGTTGCCGAGCCGGAAGTAGTTCGACAGCGCGGCGTCGACGCGCTCCGCAGGATAGACGAACCCGGCGGAGAGCCGGTCGCGCAGCGACTGCGGGGCGAGATCGACCACCTCCACCTCGTCGGCGGACCGGACCACGGCATCCGGCACCGTCTCCTGCTGCACCACGCCGGTGATCTGCTCAACGACGGCGTTCAGTGAGGCGATGTGCTGCACGTTCACCGTCGTGATGACGTCGATGCCGGCGTCGAGCAGCGCCTCGACGTCCTGCCAGCGCTTGCCGTGCGGTGATCCGGGCACGTTGGTGTGAGCGAGCTCGTCGACGAGGGCGAGATCCGGATGCCGCGCCAGCACCGCGTCGAGGTCCATCTCGGTGAGCTCGACGCCACGGTGTGCGATTGTGCGGCGGGGCACGAGCGGAAGTCCGTCGATCCGCGCCGCGGTCGCGGCCCGATCGTGGGTYTCGACGACGGCGATCACGACATCGCGGCCGTCGGCGCGCAGCCGCTGGCCCTCTTCGAGCATCTCGTAGGTCTTGCCGACGCCAGGCGCGGCGCCGAGGAGCACCCGCAGACGGCCCCGCTTCATCGGTCGATCCTCTCGCGTTCGCCGTCAGCCCTGGAGGGCGTCCAGCGCGAGGTTGAGATCCAGCACATTGACCCTCGGCTCGCCGAGGAACCCGAGGTCCCGTGCCTGAATCCTAGACTCCACGAGGGTGCGCACGGCCGCCTCGTCGAGGCCGCGCGCCTCCGCGACGCGGTCGACCTGAAGGAGCGCGTACGCCGGGCTGATGTCCGGGTCGAGCCCCGAGGCAGAGGCTGTCACCGCGTCCGCCGGGATGTCGGATGCATCGACCCCTTCGAACGCGGCGGTCGTGGCCTTGCGCTCCTCGATCGCGGCGATGAGGTCGGGGTTCTCAGGCCCGAGGTTCGAGCCGCTCGATGCCCCGCCGTCGTAGCCTGCGCCGGCCGCAGAGGGTCGGGACTGGAAGTATCCGGGCAGCGGTGCGCCCGAGGCATCCGTCCACGACTGCCCGATCAGAGACGACCCGACCTGCCGGCCGTCGACGGAGACCGACGATCCGTTCGCCTGCCATGGCAGGGCGAGCTGGCCGATCGCGGTGATGAGGAGCGTGTAGCCGATCCCCAGGACGACCGTGAACACGAGCATGGCTCGCAGCGACACGCTCGCCTGTCGAAGAGTGGCGCGGGTGATGGACATTGTGTGGATCTCCTTGGGAGTCGGCAGCGGGTCAGAAGCCGGGAATGAGGCGCACGACGAGGTCGATCAGCCAGATCCCGATGAAGGGTGCGACGATGCCGCCGAGCCCGTAGACGGCCAGGTTGCGACTGAGGATCTGGGATGCGCTCGCGGGGCGATACTTCACGCCGCGCAGGGCGAGGGGGATGAGGGCGACGATCACGACCGCGTTGAAGATGATGGCGCTCATGACCGCCGATGCCGGGGAGTCGAGCCCCATCACGTTCAGCACCCCCAGCCCCGGGAAGACGCCCATGAACATCGCCGGGATGATCGCGAAGTACTTCGCGATGTCGTTGGCGAGCGAGAACGTGGTGAGCGCTCCGCGGGTGATCAGCAGCTGCTTGCCGATGCGCACGATGTCGATCAGCTTCGTCGGGTCGGAGTCGAGGTCGACCATGTTGCCGGCCTCTTTCGCCGCCGACGTGCCGGTGTTCATCGCGACGCCGACATCCGCCTGCGCGAGCGCGGGCGCGTCGTTCGTCCCGTCGCCGGTCATCGCGACGAGACTGCCGCCCTCCTGCTCGCGCCGGATGAGCGCGAGCTTGTCTTCGGGCGTGGCCTCCGCGAGGAAGTCGTCGACACCTGCCTCCGCTGCGATGGCCTGGGCGGTGAGCGGGTTGTCGCCGGTGATCATGACCGTGCGGATGCCCATGCTGCGCAGCTCGTCGAACCGTTCGCGCAGGCCGTCCTTGACGATGTCCTTGAGGTGGATGACGCCGAGCGCGCGCCCCGCCCCGGTCGCTGAGCCTGTCGAAGCGCTCTTCACAGCCACCACGAGCGGGGTTCCGCCCGACTGCGCGATGGCGTCGGTGGCGGCGGTCAGCTGTGCGCGCACGGCCGGATCCACCTCGGCGCCATCCCCGGACAGCCAGGCCAGCACGGCGGATCCCGCGCCCTTGCGGATCTGCGATCCGTCGGCCAGATCGAGGCCGCTCATGCGGGTCTGCGCCGTGAACGGCACCACCACCGCGCCAGGGGGCTGTTGGATCCGGATGCCGCGTTCCTCGGCGAGGGCGACCACCGAGGTTCCCTCGGGCGTGGGATCGGCAAGGGAGGAGAGCGCCGCCACGCGTGCCAACTCGTCGGCTGCCGTTGCTGAGCCCCCCAGCCCGGTTGCTGAGCCCCCCAGTCCGGTTGCTGAGCTTGTCGAAGCATCGGTCAGCGGCACGAACTCGCTCGCGCGCCGGTTGCCGTAGGTGATCGTGCCGGTCTTGTCGAGCAGCAGCGTCGTGACGTCGCCCGCGGCCTCGACCGCGCGCCCGGACATCGCCAGGACGTTGTGCTGCACGAGCCGGTCCATGCCGGCGATGCCGATGGCCGACAGCAGGGCGCCGATCGTGGTGGGGATGAGGCACACCAGCAGCGCGACGAGCACGGTGATGCTCACCGCCGATCCGCCGTCGGCGCCGAGGACGTACGACGCGATCGGGTTGAGGGTCAGCACGACCAGCACGAACGCGATGGACAGGCTCGCGAGCAGGATGCTCAGGGCGATCTCGTTCGGCGTCTTCTGCCGGCTGGCACCCTCGACGAGCGCGATCATCCGGTCGACGAACGTCTCGCCGGGCTTTGAGGTGATCCGCACCACGATGCGATCGGACAGCACACGCGTGCCGCCGGTGACGGCACTGCGGTCGCCGCCGGACTCGCGGATGACGGGCGCGGACTCCCCGGTGATCGCCGACTCGTCGACCGTGGCGATGCCCCAGACGATGTCGCCGTCCCCGGGGATCAGCTGTCCGGCGATCACGACGACGGTGTCGCCGAGCGTCAGGTCGGACGAGGCCACCTCGGTGGTCGCGGCGCGATCGGCCGCGGCATCCGTCGCTGCGTCGTAGTCGTCCACGCGATAGGCGATCGTGCTCGTGCGCGTCTTGCGCAGGCTCGCCGCCTGCGCCTTGCCGCGCCCCTCGGCGACGGACTCGGCGAGATTCGCGAACAGCACCGTGAGCCAGAGCCACACGGCGATGCCTGCGGTGAAGCCGAGCGGCACCGGGGTCCCGGCGGAGTCGCCGGGACCGCCGAGGAAGGGCTCGGCGACGGCGATCGCGGTAGTGAGGGCCGCGCCGACCCACACCAGGAACATGACCGGGTTGCGCCAGAGCGCCGCCGGGTTGAGCTTGCGCACGGCGCCGGGGAGCGCCTGGACGACCTGAGACCAGGTGAATGCGCGCGAGCGCGAGGGCGCCGGTGCGGGTGCACCTGAGGCGCGCTCCGCGGGACGGAGTGTTGCGGTGGACATGGTTCAGACGAGCCCTTCTGCCAGGGGACCCAGCGTGAGCACCGGGAAGTAGGTGAGTGCCGTGACGATGATCGCTACGCCCGCGAGCAGCCCGGCGAATTGAGGGGTGTAGGTCGGGAGCGTGCCGGCCGTCGAGGGGACGACATCCTGCTTGGCGAGCGACCCCGCGAGCGCGAGCACGAGCACCATCGGCACGAACCGGCCGAGGAGCATCGTGATCCCGAGCACCGTGTTGAGCCACGGGGTGTTCGCCGTCAGCCCCGCGAAGGCCGAGCCGTTGTTGTTCGCCGCGGAGGTGAAGGCGTACAGCACTTCGCTGAGCCCGTGGGCGCCGGGATTCCAGATCGAGACGGACTCGACGTCGTTGCGTACCCCGGGCACGGCGAAGCTGAGTGCCGTGCCGATGAGCACGAGAGCGGGCGTCACCAGGATGTACAGGCTCGCCAGCTTGATCTCCTGGGGCCCGATCTTCTTGCCGAGGTACTCCGGGGTGCGACCCACGAGCAGGCCGCCCACGAACACGGCGATGACGGCGAGCACCAGCATCCCGTACAGACCCGATCCGGTGCCGCCCGGAGCGACCTCGCCGAGCATCATGTTGATCATCGGGAGCATGCCGCCGAGCGCGGTGAACGAGTCGTGCATCGAATTCACTGCGCCGGTCGAGGTCAGGGTCGTCGCGCCGGCGAACAGCGTTGAGCCGAAGATGCCGAAGCGCTGCTCCTTGCCCTCCATCGCACTGCCGGCGAGCTCGGGCGCGGCGCCTTGACCCGATGCCTCGAGAAACGAGAGGACCGTGACGCTGACGAGGAAGATCGCCGCCATCACGCCGAGGATCGCGTACCCCTGCCGGTTGTCGCCGACCATCCGGCCGAACGCCCGGGGCAGCGCGAATGGGATGGCCAGGAGCAGCAGGATCTCGAGCATGCTGCTCCACGGGGTGGGGTTCTCGAACGGGTGCGCGGAGTTGGCGTTGAAGAACCCGCCCCCATTGGTGCCGAGCTCTTTGATCGCCTCCTGCGACGCGACCGGGCCGCCCGGCAGCACCTGCGTACCGCCCGTGATGGTGTGCACCTCGGTGAAGCCGTTGAAGTTCTGCACGACGCCCGCAGCGAGCAGGGCGATGGCCGCGACGATCGACAGCGGCAGCAGCAGCCGGAACGTGCCGCGCACCAGGTCGACCCAGAAGTTGCCGAGGGTGTCGGAGCGTCGCGCGGCGAAGCCGCGGACGAGCGCGATCGCCACCGCGATGCCGACGGCCGCCGACACGAAGTTCTGCACCGCCAGGCCGGCGAACTGCACGGTGTAGCCCATCGTGAGTTCGGGCGAGTAGGACTGCCAGTTGGTGTTCGTGACGAACGAGACTGCCGTGTTGAAGGCCAGCCCTTCGGGCACCGGAGGCAGACCGAGCGCGTACGGGAGCACCGCCTGCAGGCGCTGCAGCGCATAGACGAAGAGGACTCCGGTGGCTGAGAACACCAGCACGCCGCGCAGGTACGCCTGCCAGGTCTGCGCGGATGCCGGGTCCACCCCGATCAGTCGGTAGAGGCCGCGCTCGATCCGCAGGTCTTTCCGGCTCTGGTAGCTGTGCGCGATGTAGTCGCCGAGCGGCCGATACAGCAGCGCGAGGATCAGGATGAGCGTGGCCAGCTGAAGGACCCCGGACCACAGGGTGGCAGAGGTGAGGCCGCCCATCAGAACCGCTCCGGCTTCACGAGGGCGATGACGAGGTAGACGATGGCCGCGACCGCGAGCGCGGCGGCGATGCCGGCGAACACCGTCATAGCTTCTCGACCCCCTTGGCGATCAGGCCGACGAGCGTGAACAGCGCGAGCGTCGCGGCGAGATAGATCACATCGAGCACTGGAACTCCTGTCGATCCCGGGCGGACCCGGTGCGTGCCACGCGATTGCTGTTCGCGCGGATGCCCAGTGGCGGGCACGATCGATGCAACACTCGGCTCGACGCCCCGAGACCCGTCCTTACGGAATCCATACGGCCGGATGCCGGATCCTCACGTCACCTGTACGACAGTGAACTTTCGGCACGGGTGTCTCGTGTCCCTTTCAGGAGGTCTGCATGCCACGCGACGATGCCGTGCGGCTGAGCGCGCTGTACGAGGCGCACGCCGCGCCGGTCTGGCGCTACGTCGTGCATCTCACCGGCGACCGCACCGGCGCGGACGACGTCGTGCAGGAGACTCTCCTGCGTGCGTGGCGCACCCCGCGGATCCTCGAGCAGGATCCGGCGACGGCCCGCGCCTGGATGTTCACGGTGGCCCGCCACATCGTGATCGACGGGGTGCGCAGCGCGCACAGTCGACGCGAGATCGCCGTCGCCGATACTCCGGACGTCGCGACCGCCGATCTCACCGACGCCCTGTTCGAGGCGATCCTCGTCGAAGAGGCGCTGGCCTCCCTGTCGGCCGACCATCGCGGCGTCGTCGTCCGGGCGTACTTCGGCGGGCTGGCCGTGGCGGAGATCGCCGCCGAGCTCGACATCCCCGAGGGCACGGTCAAATCACGGCTGCACTATGCACTGCGGGCACTGCGACTCACCCTGCAGGAAAAGGGGGTGACGCGATGAACCCGGATCACGCGCACTTCGCGGATTGGGATGCCGCGTATGTCCTCGGGGCGTTGAGCCCGTCCGACCGGCGGCTGTTCGAAGCCCACCTGCAGGAGTGCGACGCCTGCCGCGCGGCGATCGTCGAGGCGGCGCCCACCCTCGTGCTGCTCTCGCGGGTCGCGTCCGAGCGTGCGGAATCACTGCTCGACGAGCCCCAGAGCAGCATCGGTCCGGATCCTGGCCTGCGCCGCGACGTCATCGCAAGAGGTGTCCGCGAGTCGCGCCGCCGCCGGCGCACCTGGTGGGTCGCGGGCGCCGCGGCGGCGGCCGCGATCGTGGTGGCTGTCGTGATCACGACGAGCATCTCGATCGGCGGCTCCACTCCGCCCGGCGGCGAACTGGTCACGCTGGATGCCATCGCCGACGTCCCGCTGACTGCGACCGTCGAGCTCGTCGACGTCGCGTGGGGAACCCGGCTGCAGATGACGTGTCGCTACGCCGCCGAAGCCGAGTCCGAAGCGGCGGAGCAGGGATGGCCGTACGCGCTCGTGGTGACCTCGGTCGACGGCACCACCAGCGAAGTCTCCAGTTGGCGTGCGCTGCCGGGCAAGACCGCCCGGATCGAGGCGGGCACGGCCCTCGATCCCGATCAGATCGCCTCTTTCGAGGTGCGCTCCGTGACAAGCGGTCGAGTGCTCATGCGGACCGAGCTGAGGGACACCACCGGCACCGGAGGATGAGCCCGGCACGGCGTCGGGTGGGAGTGGCAGGATGGCGGCATGCCGGAATCCCCTGAGGTGCAGGCACTCGCCGATTTCCTCGACGCGCGGGTCACAGGCCGCGCGATCGCCGACGTCGACATCCTCGAGTTCCGCACGGTGAAGACCCGCACCCGCCCGCCCGCGCAGCTCGTCGGCGAGGCGGTCACGACCGTGCGCCGCATCGGCAAGCACGTCGATCTGCAGTTCCCCGATCGGCACCTCGTGCTCACCCTCGGTCGATACGGCTGGGTGCGGTGGGGCGAGCCCGGCGCGCCGGTGCCGGTGCTCGACGACCCGCCCCCGACGCTGGCGACGATCGGCTTCGACGACGGGGGAGTGGCGGAGGCGACGGATGCCGGCTCCTGGGTCTCGCTCGCGCTCTGGGTGGTCGACGACCCGCGGGACGTTCCCGCGAKCGGCAAGCTCGGGCCCGACCCCGCCGATCCGGCGTTCGCGCGCGCGGACTTCGACCGCCCGTTTGCTGGGCGGCGCAAGCAGGTGAAGGCGATCCTGCAGGACCAGGAATCGCTTGCCGGCATCGGCAACGCCTATTCCGATGAGATCCTGCACACCGCGAAGGTGTCACCGGTGGTGCAGGCGGCGACGCTGTCCGCCGAGGAGATCGATCGGCTGTACGACGCGACCACGGGTGTCATCCGTGACACGACCGCCGCCCGGCGCGGCATTCCGATCGATCAGCTCAAGGCCGCGAAGGTCGCCTCGATGCGCGTGCACGGCCGCACCGGGCAGGCGTGCCCGGTCTGCGGCGACACGATCCGCGACTTCGCGTTCGCGAGTACGACCGCGCAGTACTGCCCGACGTGCCAGACCGGCGGGGCGGTGCTGCCCGGCTGATCCACGCGCAGCCGGGTTAGGATCGGGTCATGGCGACCTCGAACCTCCCCCTGCCCACGCTCATCCCGGTCGGCGATGCGACCCCGCTCACGGTGCTCGCGACCGATGCGTCGTGCTGCGGCGGCGAGAGCTGCTGCATCTAGCAGCTGGGCTGCCCGCACACCTTCAGCTCAGTGCCCCGCAAAAGGCGCGGCGTCCTGGTCGTCCGCAGGCTTGCGGATGAAGAACGCGCCGACGAGCAGCGGCAGTGAGACGATCGCCGCGAGCAGGAACGCCGCGTGCGCTCCGGCCGCGCCGGCTTCGGCGAGCGACGCCCCCGACTGCACCGCGGAGGCCGTGACCGCCGACATGACGGCGATCATCAGGGCGATGCCCGCCGCGCCGGCGACCTGCTGGACCGTCCCGACCACGGCGGAGCCGTGGGAGTACAGCTTCGGCCGCAGTGAGCCGAGCGACGCGGTGAACAGCGGCGTGAAGGACATCGCGAGACCCAGCGAGAGGATCGTCTGGGCGATCGCGACCACCCAGATCGACGTGTTCTCATCGAACGTCGTGAAGTACCACAGCGATCCCGCGGCGATGATCGAACCGGGGATGAGCAGCACCCGGGTGCCCCAGCGGTCGTAGATCCGGCCGATGAGCGGACCGGTGAAGCCCATCACGAGCGCGCCGGGCAGGGCGACGAGGCCGGTCTGCAATGCCGAGACCCCGAGGACGGCCTGCAGGTAGAGCGGAAGAACGGTGAGCGTTCCGAAGAACGCGACCGAGAGCAGCCCCATCTGGCCGATCGACAGCGAGAAGTTGCCGGAGCGGAAGACCCGCAGATCCATCAGCGCGTCGTCCTCCTTCTGCAGGTGCAGCTGTCGCCAGATGAACAGCCCCAGCGCGATGACGCCCACCGCGAGGGAGACGATCATCGAGATCGTCGAGAGGGAGGATGCCGCGGCATCCGCTTCCGTCACCCCATGCGTCGCTGCGCCGCCGACCTGGCTCAGACCGAACACGATCCCGCCGAAGCCGAAGGCGGAGAGGATGATCGAGAGCACGTCGAGCGGCGCCTTGGTGGTGCCGCCGAGGTTGTGGATCCAGCGGGCGCCGATGAACAGCGCCGCCAGTGCGATCGGCAGGATGATGCCGAAGATCCAGCGCCAGCTGAGCGTGTCGAGCAGGAACCCGGACAGCGTCGGGCCGATGGCCGGCGCGAGCGAGATGACGACGCTGACGCGCCCCATCATGCGACCGCGCGCGTGCGGCGGAACAACCGTCATCATCGTCGTCATCAGCAGGGGCATCATGATCGCGGTGCCCGATGCCTGGACGACGCGTGCGACCAGCAGCACCGGGAACCCCGGCGCGAGCACGGCGATGAGCGTGCCGAGCGAGAACAGGGTCATCGCGGCGATGAACACCTGGCGGGTCGTGAACCGCTGCAGCAGAAAGCCGGTGATCGGGATGACGACCGCCATGGTCAGCATGAACGCGGTGGTGAGCCACTGGGCGGCGACCGCGGTGATGCCGAGGTCGACGATGAGGTGCGGGATCGCCACGCCCATCGTGGTCTCGTTGAGGATCGCGACGAACGCGGCCGCGAGCAGCAGCCAGATGACCCGGTTCTCTTCGCGCCCTAGTACGGCGCGCGCGGGCACGCGAATACTGCCAGTGCCGGGGATCGCATCCGTCATGGCCATGGTCGTCTCCTCGTGTCGGGGCGGGGCAGGCGACCACCGAAGTGGCGCATGATCAACGGTAACGGCCTCGTCCGACACCGCATTCCCGGATTGGGTGCCAGCGTTCGGATATGACCGCGACACCTCTGCCCCATACCGCCCTCGCGCTCTAGTCCGATCCGGTCGGGGGGATCGACTTCCACCAGAGCGAAGACCCGATGCACAGCGACTCCGAGCCCGACGTCCCCGGCGCTGATTAGGCTTGCGAGCATGAGTCTCGGCGGAATGCATGGTCCCGGCGGGCCCGGCGGCGGTGCCGGCGCTCCCGGAGCGCGCGGCGGTGCCCGAGGCAGTGCCGGTGGCGCCTCCGGCGGCGGGGCGACCTTCCGCGGCGTCGACATCGCGGCGCAGAAGCGGCTCAACGCCGCCGCCCCCGTCATCCCGGATCTGGGCCACCGCGTGATCGCGCTGTTCCGTCCGTATATCGGGCGGCTCGTGTTCACGGGGCTGCTCGTCGTCGCCGGCGCGGCGATCGCCGTCGTCCCCGCCCTCATCGTGCAGCGCATCTTCGACGACGCCCTGTTCCCCGTCGATGGCGGCAGCCCCGACATGCCCCTGCTCATCCGGCTCGTGCTCCTCATGATCACGCTGTTCCTCTTCTCCGCCGGACTCGGCGTGGTGCAGACGTGGCTCACCGCGACCGTCGGCAACAACGTCACGGGCGACCTTCGGGTGCGACTGTTCGATCACCTGCAGTCGATGGAGCTCGCCTTCTTCACGCGCACCAAGACCGGCGTCATCCAGTCCCGCCTGCAGAACGATGTCGGCGGAGTATCGGGCGTGCTGACCAACACCGTCACGAGCATCCTCGGCAATCTCGTCACGGTCATCGCGTCGCTCATCGCCATGATCCTCATCGACTGGCGCCTCACGCTCATCGCGGTAGTGATGATGCCGTTCCTCGTCTTCGTCCAGCGCCGCGTCGGACAGGTGCGTGCGCGCATTGCCGGCCAGACCCAGGAGTCGCTCTCCGAGCTCACCGCCATCACGCAGGAGACCCTCAGCGTCTCGGGCATCCTGCTTTCGAAGTCGTTCAACCGCCAGCGGGCGGAGTCCCAGCGGTACCAGCACGAGAACCGTCACCAGGTGGGTCTGCAGGTCCGCCAGTCCATGAGCGGTCAGGGCTTCTTCGCGGTCGTCCAGGTGCTGATGTCATCGGTTCCGGCCGTGATCTACCTCGTCGCGGGGTACCTCATCACCGGCAGCGTCGATGAAACGATCACCGCGGGCACGATCGTCGCCTTCACGACGATCCAGGCGCGGCTGCTGTGGCCGCTCATGGGCCTCATGCGGGTCGCTCTGGACGTGCAGACCTCCGCGGCACTGTTCTCGCGGATCTTCGAGTATCTCGACCTGAAGCCCGCCATCAGCGACGCACCCGACGCTGTTCCCCTGTCGGGCGCGCCAGGCCAGCTCGGGCGCGTCGAGTTCCGCGACGTGTCGTTCCGGTATCCGGATGCCTCGGCCGAGGGTCGACCGACGCTGCAGGGAGTCTCGTTCATCGCCGAGCCCGGCCAGCACGTGGCCTTCGTCGGTCCGTCCGGGGCGGGCAAGACGACAGTGCTGTATCTGACGCCGCGCATGTACGAGGTGTCGTCCGGCTCCGTGCTGTTCGCGGGCGAGGACGTGCGTCGCCTCACGCAGGAGTCCATCATCGCCAACGTCGGGATCGTGTCGCAGGAGACCTACCTGTTCCACGCGACGATCCGCGAGAACCTGCGGTACGCGAAGCCGGATGCCACCGATGCCGAGCTGGTCGAAGCCTGCCGGGCGGCGAACATCCACCACGTCATCGAGACCTTCGAGAACGGGTACGAGACGATCGTGGGGGAGCGCGGCTATCGGCTCTCCGGGGGCGAGAAGCAGCGCATCGCGATCGCGCGCGTGCTCCTGAAAGACCCCGCSGTGCTGCTGCTCGACGAGGCGACCTCGGCGCTCGACACGGTGTCCGAGCGGGTGGTCCAGGAAGCGCTGGACGCCGCAGCCCGTGGCCGCACGACGCTCTCGATCGCCCATCGCCTCTCGACCGTCATCGGCGCCGACGTCATCCATGTCGTGGACGGCGGCCGCATCGTCGAGTCGGGCACCCACACCGAGCTCCTCGCGCGCGGCGGGCTCTACTTCGAGCTGGCGGAGCAGCAGCTCGCCTCGTCCCGCATCCTCGAGATCGAGTCCTCCTTGCCGCAGCCGGGGGCCTGACGCAGCTACCAGAGGCGGGCGGCGGCCGCGAGGAAGGCTGCGTCGTCCGGCACTTCCGCGGCGGGGCCGCCCCGCGACCACAGCTCCCGGGTGAAGACCCCGAGCGCGCGGCGGTACCCGTCATCGGGGTGATCCTGCGCGATCCGCACGAGGGGCGGGAGGTCCATCGCGAGGATCAGACGCACCCGCGCCTGCACTGCGGCGGGGTGCCCCGCGGCGTCGAGTTCGGCGATGCCCCCCGACATCCCCTCGAGGTACTCGCGCAGCACCGGCACGGCGTGCTTGCCCTGCGAGATCGACGAGCCGTCCGCGCGCTCGCGCCAGTGCGCGACGACATCGGGGATGACGTCGAAGCTGCGGGCGCTCGCGTACATGCGCTGCGCGACCACCTGGTCCTCATACAGTCGTCCGACCGGGAACCGGAGCCCCGTCCGCCGCCAGAATTCGAGCCGGCTCACCTTCGACCAGGCGACGATGTTGCCGGATGCCTCGGGGTGCTGGTCGATCGTCACCGCTCGGCGCTCCGGCGCGGTCGCGGCCGCGACCCAWGGCTGCACGACACCGGGGGCGTAGCCGCCGTTGCCGTCCGGCCGCAGCCGCACGTAGGCGCCGGCGGCGAAGTCGCTCCCGGTCTCGTCGAGCACGCCCACGAGTCGCTCAAGGGCGGTCGGCGTCAGCGCGTCATCCGCGTCCAGGAAGCCGATCATCGGCGTGGCCGCGAGGTCGAGTCCGGTGTTGCGCGCGGCGGCGAGTCCTTGGCGATGCTCGTGCCGGACGACGCGGAAGCGCCGATCCTCGGCGGCCGCAGCGGTGAAGATCGCGCCCGTCTCGTCGGTCGATGCGTCATCGACCAGGATGGCCACCCAGTCGCCGCGCGTCTGCCGTTGGAGCGAGGCGAGCGCCTCCGCGGCGTAGGGCGCGACGTCGTACCCGGGCACGATGACGGTGACAGCGGGCGTATTCATCTGCCCGATTGTATGGCCGCCACGGATGCCGCGACCGCGTCGGCGACACCGTCCAGCGGCTCGCGCAGATCGTGCGGGAACGAGAAGCGCACGGCGGTCTGCGCGACCTCTCGCGGCACGCCCATCGCGACGAGCACGTGCGAGGCCTCGTCGCTGCCCGCCGCGCAGGCGGAGCCGCTCGAGGAGACGATGCCGCGCCGTTCCAATTCCAGCAGCACCGCCTCGCCGCTCGTCCCCGCGAAGGTGAAGCTCGCGGTCGCGGGCAGACGGTGCACCGGGTCTCCGGTCAGTCGCGCCGACGGCACGCTGTCGAGCACGCGCCGGATGAAGGCATCCCGCAGCACGATCAGACGGGTGGATGCCTCGATCCGTTCGGTTTCGGCGAGTTCCAGGGCGGTAGCCAGCCCGACGGCGCCTGCGACGTCCTCGGTGCCGCTGCGACGACCGCGCTCCTGACCGCCGCCGTGCAGCAGGGGTTCGAGCGGGATCCGACCGCGGACGCCGAGCGCGCCCGTGCCCTTGGGCGCCCCGACCTTGTGCCCGGCGACGGAGATCGCATCGACGCCGAGCTCCGCCGCCGACAGCGACAGCCAGCCGGCAGCCTGCACCGCGTCGATGTGCACGGGGATGCGGCGGGTTCGGGCGATCGCGGCGATGGCGGCGACATCCTGGATCGTGCCGACCTCGTTGTTCGCGTAGCCGATGCTCACGAGCGCCGTGTCGTCGCGCAGCGCGCTGCCGACGTCGGCGGGGGAGACCCGCGCGTTCGCGTCGACCGGCACGTGCGTGAGGTCGAACCCGTGCACGCGGGCGAGGTACTGCGCGGACTCCAGCACCGACTCGTGCTCGATGGGCGTCGTGACGAGGTGGCCGGCGCCGCGCCCGAGCTGCGCGGCGATCGCGATGCCCTTGACCGCGAGGTTGTTCGCCTCGGTGCCACCCGACGTGAAGACGATGTCGCCGGTGCGCAGGCCGAGCACGCGCGCCACGCGGGCCCGGGCATCGGCGAGGGCTTCGGCTGCGGCCTCGCCGACGGTGTGGTGGCTCGACGGGTTGCCGAACCAGTGGGTGAGGAACGGCATCATCGCCTCGAGCACCTCGGGCCGCACCGGACCCGTCGCGGCGTTGTCGAGGTAGCGGAGCGCCACGGTCAGTCCTGCAGCACGGAGGGATCAGTGTCGATGCGCACGTCGAGCCCGACGTCGAGTGCGCGGGCGGAGTGGGTCAGCGCGCCGACCGAGATGACGTCGACGCCGGTCTCCGCGATCGCCCGGACGGTCTCCAGAGAGACGCCGCCGGATGCCTCGACCGTCGCGCGGCCCGCCACCTGGGCGACGCCGCGGCGGAGGTCGTCGAGCGAGAAGTTGTCGAGCATGATCGTGTCGATCCCGGCGGCGAGCACCGGCTCGATCTGGTCGAGTCGGTCGACCTCGACCTCGATGTGGGCGGTGTGGGGCAGACGGGTCTTCGCCGCGAGCAGTGCGTCGGTCACCGAGGCATGCTTCTGCGCCAGCACCGCCAGGTGGTTGTCCTTGGCCATGACCGCATCGGACAGCGAGTACCGGTGGTTTCGTCCACCGCCGTTCACCACGGCGTGCCGCTCGAACGCCCGCAGCAGCGGAGTGGTCTTGCGCGTGTCGGCGATCCGGGCGTTCGTGTGCGCGACCTCGGCGACGTACCGACCGGTGAGGGTGGCGATGCCCGACATCCGCTGGACGAAGTTGAGTCCGATCCGCTCCGCGGTGAGCACGGACCGCGCCGGGCCCGTCACCACCGCGAGCACCGCGCCGGCCTCGAACCACTCGCCGTCCTCGACGACGAGCTGCACCGCGACCCGAGAATCGGTGAGCCGGAACGCGGCTTCGAAGACGGCGCCGCCGCTGAACACGCCTGGCTCGCGAGCGACCAGATCTGCGCGTGCCACGGCGGTCTCGACGATCAGGTACTCGCTCGTGAGGTCGCCCCAGGGGGCATCCTCTTCGAGCGCGGCCGCGACGACGCGGTCGATCACCGCAGGCGTGAGCATCAGGCGACCGCCGGCGTCTGCGTGAGCACGGCGTCTTCGGGCACATCGTCACGGCGATAGTGGGCGCCGACCGATTCGTGGCGCGCGCGGGCCGCCGCGACGAGCTGCTCGGCGACCGCGAGAAGGTTCTCGTCCTCGAACTGCGCCTCCGTCCGCGGTGTCCGGTGGGCGGCGTGCCAGCCGGCGAGGACGGATGCCGCGTGCCGCAGCCCCTCTTCGTCCCGGACGAGTCCCGCGTCCTCCCACATGAGCTCCTGCAGGGCGGCGCGCGAGAACGGCGGCACCGACACTCCGGGTTCGAGGTGTCCTGGGTCGACGTCGCGGCCGGCGGCGCCCGCGACCGGCCACACGCCGGTCTCGAGGTCGGCGGCGATCGCATCGCCGGCGCGGGCGCCGAAGACAGCGCCCTCCAGCAGAGAGTTCGATGCGAGCCGGTTCGCACCGTGGACGCCCGTGCGGGCGACCTCGCCGACCGCATACAGCCCGGGGATCGACGTGCGGCCCTCGATGTCGGTGACGACCCCGCCCATCAGGTAGTGCGCGGCGGGAGTCACCGGGATCGGGTCGCGAGCCCAGTCGAGCCCACGGTCGCGCACCGCGCGGTCGATCGTGGGGAAGCGCCGCGCGAGGAACTCGGCACGCTCCTCGTACGTGGGCCGCAGTCCGGTCGCGTCCAGGCGCACCGGGCGTCCACCCTGCAGCTCCATCTGCCGCGCGATCGCGCGGGCGACGACGTCGCGGGGGGCGAGCTCGCCATCCGGGTGGGCGTCGAAGGCGAACCGGCGGCCATCGTCGTCGATCAGGGTCGCGCCCTCGCCGCGCACGGCTTCCGACACCAGGAACGAACCGGCAGCGGCGTTCCCCTCCAACACCGTCGGGTGGAATTGGAAGAACTCCAGGTCATCGACGGCAGCTCCCGCGCGGATCGACGCCGCGATGCCGTCCGCAGTGGCGACCGGCGGGTTCGTCGTGTGGCTGTAGAGCTCGCCCGCTCCACCGGTGGCGAGCACTACCGCGTCGGCCGCGATCTCCTCGCGGCGCCCCTCGACAGCGGGGGTCGCGGCGGTGGCTGCCCGGTCGCCGACGAGCAGGTCGACGCCCCGCACGCGTCCGTCCCGGAGCACGAGATCCATCAGGAACGCGTGCTCGATGACGCGCACGCTGCTGGCCCGGAGCCGCGCGACGAGCGCCTTCTCGATCGCGGTGCCCGTGGCATCCCCTCCTGAATGCAGGATGCGCGGATACGAGTGCGCCGCCTCCAATCCCTTGACGAACGCGCCTTCGGCGTCGCGGTCGAACGAGACGCCGAGGTCCACGAGTTCTCGGATGCGCGCGGGTCCCTCTTCGGCGAGCACGCGCACGGCGGCGGGGTCGTTGAGCCCCGCCCCCGCGGTGAGCGTGTCGCGGATGTGGTCGGCGATCCGGTCGTCGTCGAACATGACGCCGGCGATGCCGCCCTGCGCGTAGCGGGTGTTGGCGTGCTCGAGCACGTCCTTCGTCACGAGCGTGACGTGGCAGCCGTGCTCGACCGCGTGCAGCGCGACAGTGAGGCCGGCGATGCCCGATCCGACGACGACGACCTCGACAGCGAGATCATCCGGCCCCTGAGCCTGTCGATCGGGTCCCTGAGCCTGTCGAAGGGTCATGACGCGTTCTCCCACGCTGCGACCGGCGCTGCCGGCGGCTTGGCGGCCAGCATCCGCTCCAGCGCGAGGCGTGCGGGGTCCGCGACATCCTGCGGCACCGTGATGCGGTTGCGCACCTCGCCGTCGACGAGGCCCTCGAGCACCCAGGCGAGGTAGCCGGGGTGAATGCGGTACATCGTCGAGCAGGGGCAGACCACCGGGTCGAGGCAGAAGATCTCGTGCTGCGGGTTGGCGGCGGCGAGGCGCTGCACGAGGTTCACCTCAGTGCCGATCGCGAACGTCGTGGGCTCGGTCGCGGCCTCGATCGCCCGGCGGATGTAGTCGGTGGATCCGGACTCGTCGGCGGCGTCGACGACGGCCATCGGGCATTCCGGGTGCACGATCACGCGCACGCCGGGGTGCTCGGCGCGGGCCTTGTCGATCTGGTCGACGGTGAACCGGCGGTGCACCGAGCAGAAGCCGTGCCACAGGATCACGCGCGAGCCGAGCAGGTCGTCGGCGGATGCCCCGCCCAGCGGCTTGTTCGGATTCCACATCGGCATCTGCTCGAGCGGGACGCCCATCGCCTTCGCGGTGTTGCGGCCGAGGTGCTGATCGGGGAAGAACAGCACGCGACGGCCGCGCTCGAACGCCCACTCCAGCACGGTGCGCGCGTTGGACGAGGTGCAGACGATTCCGCCGTGGCGGCCGACGAAGCCCTTGATCGCGGCGGAGGAGTTCATGTAGGTCACCGGGATGACCGGCACGAGACCGTCGGCATCTGGGGTGTCCATATCGCCGTAGATGTCCTCGAGCTGCTCCCAGCACTCTTCGACCTGGTCGATGTCGGCCATGTCCGCCATCGAGCAGCCGGCCGCGAGGTTGGGCAGGATCACGGCCTGCTCGGGTCGGGAGAGCAGATCAGCGGTCTCGGCCATGAAGTGCACGCCGCAGAACACGATCGCCTCCGCCTCAGGGTGCGCCTGCGCGGCATTCGCGAGCTGGAACGAGTCGCCGACGTAGTCCGCGTGGGCGATGACCTCTTCGCGCTGGTAGAAGTGGCCGAGGATCACGACTCGGTCGCCGAGCGTCGCCTTCGCCGCGACGATCCGCGCGTCGAGTTCGTCGTCGGATGCCTCGCGGTACTCGGCGGGCAGCTCGCCCTGGCGGGGCGACCCGGTGGGGATCACGTCCCCCATCGAGGAGCCGGGGCCGTAGCCGGGGCGGGTGTCGAAGTTCCAAGGTCCGGCGGCGAGATCGGTGTTGCAGGTCTCGGCGGTCGATGCTCCGGCGACGATCGCCTGGATCTCCCGGTCGACCGACGGGTCGATGGGCCGAGGCTGGAGGGTGAGGTTCACGGCAGACATGGGGACTCGATTCACTGGGCGACGCTGAGCGGGCCGCGTTCGGCGAGCTCGACGTCACGGTCGTAGCGGTACAGGCGCGCGGGCCGGTGGCTGCCCGTGCGGAAGCGGTCGGTGGGGATCAGGTTTCCGGATGTCTCGACCTGGCGACGGAAGTTCGCGGGGTCGAGGCGTCGGCCGAGGATCGATTCGTACACCTCGCGCAGCTGCGCGAGAGTGAACTCATCGGCAAGGAGGCCCTGCGCGATTCGGCTGTAGCCGACCTTGTTGCGCAGACGCCAGAGGGCGTACTCGACGATCTCGTTGTGGTCGAACGCCAGCTGGGGGAGATCGGCGACTTCAAACCACGCGACGTTCTCCTGGGTGGCGGTGAACGAGACGTCCTCGCGCACGAGCGCCCAGTACACGATCGACACGACGCGGGTGGGGGAGCGGTCGACCGCGCCGAAGGCGTAGAGCTGCTCGAGGAAGCTGGGGGCGAGCCCGGTGGTCTCGGCGAGGGTGCGGGATGCCGCGGCATCCAGGCTCTCCGCGATGTCGAGCCAGCCGCCTGGCAGGGCCCATGAGCCCTCGAAGGGGTCGCGAGTGCGACGGACGAGCGGCAGCACGACCACCGGGCGGTCCTGGCCCGGGTGGCGCCGCAGGCTGAAGATC
>NZ_JBFUFC010000058.1:0-18747 GCF_056403635.1 Microbacterium sp. P2_F9
GTAGCAGTCGCCGCAGGGCTCCACCAGGGGCGTGGGGAGCGGGCTGCTCGCGGTCGCAGTCCCCGCCAGCGGCGGCGCGACTACGCCTCGCGGGTGATCGCCCTTCGATACGGCGCTTCGCGCCTACTCAGGACAGGCCACGCTCTCACGCTTCGCGTGTGATCGTGACCTTCACGTGCAGGTGGCTCTTGAACGGACCGGCGTACACGCCGCGCAGCGGCGGCACGTCGCTGTAGTCGCGCCCGCGGCCGACCAGCACGTGCCGATCGCCGATCTCGACGTTGTTGGTCGGATCGAAGCCCTGCCAGTCCCCCGCGAACCACTCCACCCAGGCATGCGACTCCCCGGCGACGGCGACGCCGACCTCGGCTTCGCTCTTGGGGTGCAGGTAGCCCGACACGTACCGCGCCGGAATGCCGACCTCCCGAAGGGCGCCCAGCGTGATGTGCGCGATGTCCTGGCAGACGCCCTTGCGGGCCTCCCAGGCCTCGCCGGCCGTGGAGTGCACACCGGTGATGCCGTGCATGTACTCGACGGCGTCGCCGATCGCCGCGGCGATCGCGTGCGCGGCTTCGCCCGGTCGCTCGTAGCGGCTCGCGATCGACTTGGCGATCTCGACCACCTCGGGATGCGGCTTGGTGCGCCCGCTTTGGCCGAGCTGCTCGATCGTCTCGATCGATCGGCCGACCTCGCGCTCGAGCCGATCCCAGCTCAGGTCGTGGTGCTCCATCGGGCGCGGGCGCACCTCGACGAGCGAACGCGCCGTGATGTTCAGCTCCGCGTGCGGCGACAGCACGTCGAATGCCGCGACGCGCGTGCCGAAGTAGTCCACGTACTGGTTGACCGAGGTGGACGGCTCGATCTCGAGCGCCGAGCTCAGCACGAACTGGCTGTCGGTGGAGCTCGGCAGCATCCGCGCCTCGTTGTACGAGGCCGACACCTCGCCCTGGTACGAGAACCCGGTCGCGTGCTCGATGCGCAGGCGCTTCATGAGATCTCTCCGATCCAGCTCGGCTCGGCCTGCGTCGGGAAGAACCGGTCGCGAATGGCTTCGGATGCTTCGCGCGTGACCTTCTGCACGCGGTCCATGTGCAGCGGCAGCTCGCCGAGGATCTCGCCGATCGGTCGATACTCGAGGTCGTTGCGGATCTGACCGAGCGCCCGCATCACGGTGTTGGAGTGGCCGACGCGGTCGGCGCGGGGGTCGATCGCGCTCATGCAGTCCTCCGCGCGCTGGATCGAGTAGATGATCGAGCGCGGGAACAGTCGGTCGAGCAGCAGGAACTCCGCCGCATTGTGCGCGCTCGGCATCCCCCGGTACGTCCGCAGGTAGGCCTCGTAGGCGCCACACGATCGCAGGATGGTCGTCCACGACGGTCCGGATGCCTCGGTCAGCGATCTCGTCGCCAAGAGGCGTGCCGTCATATCGGCGCGTTCGATGCTGCGGCCGAGCGTGAAGAACTGCCACGCCTCGTCACGGCTCGTGGACGAGTCCACGATGCCGACGGCGAGCGCGGATCGCTCGCGCACCCATTGGAAGAATTCGTGGACCTTCTCGGACTGCAGGCGCCGCGGCATCCGGGAGTTCGTGGTGTTGAGCGTCTCCCACAGTTCCGTGCTGACGATCTCTCGCGCGCGGCGGGCGTTCTCGCGGGCCGATGTGAGCGAATAGGCGATGCTCGACGGATTGGTGCGGTCGACGGCGAGCAGCGCGAGCACGTCTTCGCGGGTCACCCGCTCGACGCCTGTCGGGTCCGTCGAGCCCATGACGGCGATCAGGGACCGGCACGCGGTGTCTTCGTCGATCCACGGATCCTCCAGTAGCAGCTGCAGGTGCACGTCGAGGATGCGGGCGGTGCCGTCGCTGCGCTCGATGTACCGCCCGATCCAGAACAGAGACTCAGCGATTCGACTCAGCACGTTCGCTCACACTTCGATTCGAGGCCGGTTGTTGAGTAGGTCGCTCTGCGACCGTATCGAAACACAGCGATGCGACTCAGCACGTCGCACCGCCATCTTCGACAGCGGATGCCTCGGCCTGCGCGGACTGCTGCTGCTGTTCCTGCTGCTCGACGTGGGAGCGCGGGCGGTCCTGCGGGGAGTGCGTCACGGCGGGCTGGCCGTCGTAGATGATGGGGATCGCCGAGGTCACCGTCGCGGCCTGATCGGCGACGAGCCCGGCGAGGCCGGCGCCCTGCCCGTACTCGACGTGTCCGGGGGCGGATCCGCCGACGATCCAGGTGTCCTTCGAGCCGCCGCCCTGGCTGGAGTTGACGACGAGCTGCCCCTCGGGCAGCGCGACGCGGGTGAGGCCGCCGGGCAGCACCCAGATGTCCTCCCCGTCGTTGACCGCGAACGGGCGCAGGTCGGCGTGCCGCGGGCGCATCCCGTCCTCGACGAGCGTCGGAATGGTCGAGAGCATGATCACCGGCTGCGCGATCCAACCGCGCGGATCGGCGATCAGGCGCTTGCGGAGCTTCTCGAGCTCGGCGGGCGAGGCATCCGGTCCCACGACCAGGCCCTTGCCACCCGAGCCGTCGACGGGCTTCACGACGAGCTGATCGAGGCGGTCGAGCACCTCCTCGAGGGCGCCGGGATCTTCGAGCCGCCAGGTGTCGACGTTCTTGAGGATCGGCTCCTCGGCGAGGTAATAGCGGATGAGGTCGGGCACGTAGGTGTAGAGCAGCTTGTCGTCGGCGACGCCGTTGCCGACCGCGTTCGCGATCGTGACGTTGCCGAGCCGGGCGGCGAGCATGAGCCCCGGGGCGCCCAGCATCGAGTCGGCGCGGAACGACAGCGGGTCGAGGAACTCGTCGTCGACGCGCCGGTAGATGACATCGACGCGCTTGGGCCCGCGGGTGGTGCGCATGAACACCTTGCCCCCGATGCAGAGTAGGTCGCGACCCTCGACGAGTTCGATGCCCATCAGGCGCGCCAGCAGCGTGTGCTCGAAGTACGCGGAATTGTAGACACCCGGCGTGAGCACGACGACGTTCGGGTCTTCCACCCCGGGCGGTGAGGCGGCGCGCAGGGCGGCGAGGAGCTTGTTCGGGTAGTCGCCGACGGGACGCACCCGCATCGAGACGAACAGCTCGGGCAGCGTCTGCGCCATGACCCGGCGGTTGGAGATGACGTAGCTGACGCCCGACGGCACGCGCACGTTGTCTTCGAGGACGCGCATCTCGCCGTTCTCATCGCGGATCAGGTCGATCCCGGAGACCTGGATGCGCACGCCGTTGGCGGGATGGATGCCGGCGGCCTGGCGGTAGAAGTACTGCGAGGAGGCGATGAGTCCTGCGGGCAGCACCCCGTCGCGCACGCAGTGCTGGCGCCCGTAGGTGTCGTCGAGGAAGGCCTCCAGCGCGCGCACCCGCTGCTTGACGCCGGACTCGACGCGCGACCACTCGTCGTACTCGATGACCCGCGGCACGGCGTCGAGCGGGAACGGCCGCTCCTCGCCGGCGAAGTCGAAGGTGACGCCCTGCGCGAGGTAAGAGCTGGCGAGCGACTCGGTGCGACCGCGCAGCTCTTCCTGCGTCATCTGCGCGAGCGCCTGATAAAGCTCGCGGTAGGCCTCTCGCGACTCCACCGGAGCACCCGGATGCGTCGGAACACCGAACATCTCGTCGAACGCCGGGACGCCGGAGGCGGTCTTTCGAGGCGCCAATGTGGAGCCGTAGCCATCGAAGAGGTCACCCATGGGCACGAGCCTAGTGCGGCGGTGTTGCGGGTGTATTTCGGGTCGTGAACCCAGGGCATCGAACCGCCCCGAGAGCCCACGTACGGACATATGCTCGCGCTATGGCAGTGCAGACGGATGCCGAGGCCCGCACCGGTGCGCGCCGCGGGGTGGTTGCGGCAGCGACGGCGGGCGTCGCGTCCGTCGCGCTCGGGGCGGGGATCGGCGAACTCGCCGCCGCGATGCTCGCGCCCGCCTCCAGCCCCTTCTCGGTCGTCGGCGGTGTGCTGATCGACCTCGCGCCGACCTGGGCGAAGAACGCCGCGATCGCGCTGTTCGGCACGAACGACAAGGCCGCGCTGCTGATTGGGATCGCGCTGGTGCTGCTCGTCCTCGCCGCGGGCGTCGGGCTACTCGAGGTGCGTCGCCCACCGTGGGGCGCCGTCCTCTGCCTCGTCGTCGGCGGCACCGTCGCGGTGCTCGCCACCACCCGCGCCGACGCCGGTTCGCTCGCCTGGGCTCCGTCGGCGATCGCGGGGGTCGCCGCCGCGGCCGCACTGTTCTGGCTCGCCGGCCTGGCCCGCAGGGCCGCCGCGTCAGCCCCGACCCAGCAGACCGCGGCCGACAGACCCGCGGACGGCCCATCTGACGAGAGCCGACGCCGGTTCTTCGTCTGGGCGGGCGTCGCCACGGCCACCGGAGTGCTCGCCGCGATCGGGGGGTCGGCGATGCGGGTCGGCTCGCGTGCCGCGACGAGCGTGCGGCTGGCGCTGCACCTGCCMGCACCCGCGGTCGCGGCGCCGGCGATTCCCGCCGGCGCCGAGCTCGGCATCCTCGGTCTTGCGGAGGTGATCACCCCCAACGTCTCCTTCTATCGCATCGACACTGCGCTGATCGTGCCTGAGATCGACCCCGCGGACTGGTCGCTGCGGATCCACGGGATGGTCGATCGCGAGGTCACGCTGACGTGGGACGAACTGCTCGCGCTTCCGATGGAGGAGAGCGTGACGACGCTCACGTGCGTGTCGAACACGGTGGGCGGCGACCTAATCGGCAACGCCCTGTGGCTCGGCTACCCGATCCGGGAGCTGCTGAAGCGAGCCGGACCCAAGGCCGGCGCCGACATGGTGCTGTCGAGATCGATCGACGGGTTCACGGCGAGCACCCCGCTGGAGGTGCTGACGGATGACCGCGCTGCGATCTTCGCCGTGGGCATGAACGGAGAGCCGCTGCCGCTCGAGCACGGGTTCCCGGTGCGGATGGTCGTGCCCGGTCTGTACGGCTACGTGTCGGCGACGAAGTGGGTCGTCGAGCTCGAGGTGACGCGGTTCGATCAGGCGAGCGCCTACTGGACCGACCGGGGATGGTCCGAGAAGGGACCGATCAAGCTCGAATCGCGCATCGACGTGCCCCACCAGGGCCAGGGGCTGAGCGCCGGCGAGGCCGTGATCGCCGGGGTGGCATGGCAGCAGCACGTGGGCGTGGCGAAGGTGGAGGTGCAGGTCGACGGCGGGAAGTGGCAGGAGGCGACGCTCGCGTCGGCGATCTCGGACGACACCTGGGTGCAGTGGAGCATGCCGTGGACGGCGAAGTCCGGCCGCCACGAGCTGCGCTGCCGCGCGACGAACACCCTCGGCGAGACGCAGACCGACGACGAGGCCCCGCCGATCCCCGACGGTGCGACCGGCTGGCATCGCCTGACCGTCGACGTCGCCTGAGCCGCGCGGGTCAGCCCGCGAGCACGATCCGCAGCTGCTCGACTGCCCAGTCCAGCTCCGTCGCGCGCACCACGAGCGGCGGCGCGATGCGGATCGTCTGCYCGTGCGTGTCCTTGACGAGCACGCCTCGTGCGAGCATCCGCTCGGCCACCTCGCGGCCGCTGCCGACCGCGGGGTCGATGTCGATTCCGGCCCAGAGCCCCGCGATGCGCACGGCCTTGACGCCGTGGCCGATGAGCTCCGCGAGCTTCGCCTCGAGGTGCTCGCCGAGGGCGACCGCGCGGGCCTGGAACTCACCGGACTCGAGCATCTCGACGACGCGCAGCCCCACCGCGGCGGCCAGAGGGTTGCCGCCGAACGTCGAGCCGTGCTCGCCGGGGTGGATGACGCCGAGCACCGCGGCATCCGCCACMACCGCGGAGAGCGGAAGGATGCCGCCGCCCAGCGCCTTGCCGAGCAGATACACGTCCGGCACGACGCCTTCGCGGTCGCACGCGAACGTCGTCCCGACGCGGCCGAGTCCTGACTGGATCTCATCGGCGATGAACAGCACGTTGTGGCGCGTGCAGATCTCCCGGACCGCGCGCAGGTACCCCTCCGGGGGAATGATGATCCCGGCCTCGCCCTGGATCGGCTCGATCAGCACGGCGGCCGTCTTCGCGTCGATCGCGACCTCGATCGCCGCGGCATCTCCGAACGGCACCGAGACGAACCCGGGGGCGAACGGCCCGAAGCCGTCACGGGCGGTCGGGTCGTCGCTGAAGCCGACGATCGTCGTGGTGCGGCCGTGGAAGTTGCCGTTCGCGACGACGATCTTCGCGGCATCCGGCACCACGCCCTTGACGCGGTAGGCCCACGCGCGGGCGACCTTGATGCCGGTCTCGACCGCCTCGGCGCCGGTGTTCATGGGGAGAACGAGATCCTTGCCGCACAGTCGCGCGAGCGCCTCGGCGAACGGGCCCAGCTGGTCGTTGTGGTACGCCCGGCTGGTGAGCGTGATCCGTCCGAGCTGCTCGGTCGCCGCGGCGACGATCGCCGGATGCCGGTGGCCGAAGTTCAGCGCCGAGTAGGCGGACAGCAGGTCGAGGTAGCGCTTGCCCTCGACATCCGTCACCCATGCGCCCTCGGCGCGGGAGATCACGACCGGGAGTGGGTGGTAGTTGTGCGCGACGTGCTGCTCTTCGGCCTCGATGACGCGGGTGGAGGTGGCGTCGGGCGCCACGCTCTGCGAAGTGGTCACTGGTTGCTCCTTCAGCGTCGCAGCTCGAGTGTGCAGCACTTGATCCCGCCGCCGCCGAGCAGCAGCTCGGACAGGTCGACGAGGATCGGGTTGTAGCCGCGCTCGCGCAGCTGGGCCTCGAAGCCCTTCGCGCGCGGGGAGATGATGACGTTGAGACCGTCGCTGGCCGAGTTGAGGCCGAACACCGCGCCGTCTTCGTCCGCCACGAGGATCGCGTCGGGGTAGCGCTCGGCGAGCACGCGCCGGCTCTCCGCGTCGAAAGCCCCGGGCAGGTAGGCGATGTTCGCGCGCTCGGCGCCGCCGGCGCCTTCGACCGGGTCGAGCACCGAGATGGCGGTGTCGAGGTGGTAGAACCGCGGGTCGACCAGGGTGAGGCTCACGACCTCCTTGCCGAACACGTCGCGCAGCTCCTGGTGGCTGTCTCCGGTGGAGCGGAAGCCGGTGCCGGCGAGGATCGTGTCGCCGACCAGCAGGAAGTCGCCCTCGCCCTCGTTGACCTGGACGGGCTCGGCGACGGTGAAGCCGTTGGCGCCGAACCACTCCATGAAGGCGGGGCCCTCGGGCACACGCTCCTGGAAGCGGAACTTCGCGCCGTACGCCACCCCGTCGATGATGAACCCGCCGTTGGCGGTGTAGACCATGTCCGGCAGACCCTCGATCGGGTCGATGAGGTGCACCTCGTGGCCGAGTGCGACGTACGTGTCGTACAGCGCCTGCCATTGCTGCACCGCGAGGGCGGTGTCGGTCGGGTTGGCCGGCTCCATCCAGGGGTTGATGGTGTAGCTGACCGTGAAGTGCTCAGGGCGGCACATCAGATAGGAACGACGTTGGGGGATGCGGGGGGTTGCCGCCGTCGCTTCCGCGGTGTTCTGCGTGGACATCGTGCTCCTTCGGGAAGGTGGCGGACGCTGTCCACAGGCCCGGCGGCCCTTCGACTCGCTGGCTCCGGAGTCTGTCGAAGGACACTGACGAAGCTGCGCAGGAAGGGGCGACACGTGCACGCCGACACCCATTCTCGCACGCCGCTTCGAAACCCTCCCGCAGAGTCCGGATCGTGTCGATGCCTCTGGCCGGCGCGGGCGACGCCCCGGCGGAAGGCCGGGGCGTCGCCCGAGTGGGGCTACTTCGCGATGAAGGCGAGGATGTCCTGGCCGAGCTCGGTCCGGTAGTCGCCGTAGATGCCGTGCGGGGCACCCGGGTAGACCTTCAGCGTGCCGTCCTTGACCAGTTCGGCCGACTTCAGCGACGCCGCGCCGATGGGGACGATCTGGTCGTCGTCGCCGTGCGCGATGAAGATGGGCACGTCCAGCGCCTCGAGGTCCTCGGTGAAGTCGGTCTCCGAGAACGCCGCGACGCAGTCGTAGGCAGCCGCGAGGTTGACGAGCATCCCCTGGCGCCAGAAGTCGTCCTTCGCACCCTGCGAGACGGCGGAGCCCTCTCGGTTGGCGCCGAAGAATGCCTCGGTCAGGTCCTTGTAGAACTGCGAGGCGTCCTCGAGCACACCGGCACGGATGCCGTCGAAGACCTCGATGGGGAGGCCTTCGGGGTTGCTGTCGGTCTTGACCATCTGCGGAGGGACTGCGCCCACCGTGATGACCTTCGCGACGCGACCCTTGCCGTGCTGGGCGGCGTAGCGGACGACTTCGCCGCCGCCGGTGGAGTGCCCCACGACGACGAGGTTCTCAAGGTCGAGGTGCTCGACGAGTTCGGCGAGGTCCTTCGCGTAGGTGTCCATGTCGTTGCCGGCGTAGGTCTTCGCGGAATGCCCGTGACCTCGGCGGTCATGGGCGATCGCGCGGTAGCCGTTGTCGGTCAGGAGCTTGATCTCGACCTGCCAGGCGTCCGAGCTGAGCGGCCAGCCGTGGCTGAAGAGCACAGGCTGTCCGGCGCCCTGGTCGGTGTAGTAGAGCTCGGTTCCGTCGGTGGTGGTGAAGTGGGGCATGCTTCTCTTCTCTTTCGGGGGGGACGAATCAGGACAGGTAGGTGAGGGCTTCGACGATGAGGTCGGCGACGGCGGCGGGGTTCGACACCATCACCGAGTGGGAGGCGCCTTCGATCTCGACGGTCTTGAGCGAGCCGGCCCGGTCGGCCATGAAGCGCAGGCCCTCGGCCGGGATGTTCTTGTCTCCCGTGCCGAAAACGAACCAGGACGGCACGGTCTTCCACGCGGGAGTCTCCGCCGGAAGAGGCTCGCCGAGGGCGAAGTCGCGGATCGGGCGCTGGGTCGCTCCCGCGATCTTCGCGTCCTCGAGGGGAACGTCGCCGGCGAACTGGCTCGGGAACAGCTCACGATCGACGGTGAGGTCGTTGGTCCCGTCTCCCAGCGGATAGGCGCGGATCGTCTCGCCGAGGGTGCTGCCGGGGAACCGGCCGCTCAGCTCCAGGGCCGTCTCGCCGTGGTCGGGCGCGAACGCGGCGACGTACACGAGTCCCTTCACGACGTCGCTGCCGACGGCGGCTTCGGTGATGACGGCGCCGCCGTAGGAGTGGCCGACGAGCAGCACGGGGCCGTCGACCGACTCGGCCGCACGGCGCACATTGTCTGCATCGGTGGTGACGCTGCGCAGCGGGTTCGGGGTCGCGATCGCGGCGACGCCTCGGCCGAGGAGGTTGGCGAGCACGCCGCTCCAGCTCGACGATTCCGCGAAGGCGCCGTGCACGAGCACGACGGTGATGGGTTCAGGCATGATTCTGCTTTCTGGTTCGAGCGTGGGAACAGAAGAGCAGGCGATTGATCGCCTGCTCGACTCGACGTCGAGCCAGGATTCACGGTACGAGCTGTGGTCCCGGAGCGCGTGGCCCTCGTTGTACCACCCACCGCCTATGGGAGCGGGTCTGCCTTCTCGCCCGCGTCGGCCAGATCGCGCGATGACCTCAGCGAAGCCGCGAGGCTCGAGAACACGATGGCAGTGCTGCTCTGTGGTGGCGCGGAGAGCACCGTGAGGAGGTACCCCGGCATGCTGCGCACCGCGAGGTTCGCCAGTTCGACCTCGAGGGTTCCGATGTTCTCGACCACCATGTGGATGCGGGCCTCTTCAGGTCCAGACACGTCGTACCGCGACCACAGCCGCACGAAGTCGGGGTCGCCCGACAACTCGTCGATGATCTGCTGCAGGCGGGGCGAGGACGGGTCGGCATCCCGCCGCAGGCTGGCGAGCGCGGCGCGGGTCATGAGCTCCCACTCGGTGACCGTGCGCTTCATCCGCGGGACGAAGAGATCCAGCACGACGTTCGATCCGACCGCGAGGCCCCCCTGGCCGAAGACGGTCGCGAGCGGGTTCGCGGCGACGATGTCGCGGTTGCTGTCGGAGACGTATGCCGGGGTGTGAGTCCAATGGCCGAGGAGTCGCGCGATCCGCTCAGCGGACTCTGCGTCAGGGACCACGGAGCTGGGGATGTCGCCGCTGGCGATCCTGAAGAGGTACTGCCGAGAGTCGGCGTCGAGCAGGAGTGCTCGCGCGATGGCGTTCAGCACCTGGTCGGAGGGCCTGCTGCCGCGACCCTGCTCGAGACGCAGGTAGTACTCCGCACTGATGCCCGCGATCCTCGCCACCTCGTCGCGCCGCAGTCCTGGCACACGTCGGCGGGGACCGCGGTGAATCCCGACATCCTCCGGCTGGCAGACGTTGCGACGTGCGCGCAGGAACTCCGCAAGCGCGAGCGATCCGTCTGCCATTCGTGTCCTTCCGATGGGGCTAGTCCACCGTAAGTGCTGCCGCACCCGCGTCCCGCCGGTGTGTCACCTGCGGGGTCAGGTCGACGGGTACTGGAAGACGTCGTCGAGACTCACCCCGAAGATGCGCGAGATCTGGAACGCCAGCTCGAGCGTGGGCGAGTACTTCCCCTGCTCGATCGCGATGAGCGTCTGGCGGGTCACCCCGACCTGCTTCGCGAGCTCCGCCTGGGTGAGCCCGGCCTGCTCACGCAGCGCCCGGATCGAGTTGGTGACCTTGGTCGGCTTGACCATCAGGCGATCCCGCGGCGGTAGGCCACCACCCGCGCGATGTCGCCCACGAGCGTCGCGAGCGCGAAGCCGAGGAACAGTGCGTTGCCGATCCAGAACCAGTCAGCCTCGACCATCGACAGCACGAGTGCGAGCAGGGCGAACGCGACGAGGACGCCGTACCCCAGTCGGCTGCCCAGGCGGGAGATGTCGCGGTCGCGCTGGTCTGAGACGCCCACCCCGGCGGGATCCCCCATGCCCGCGAAGATGCCCCACAGAATGCTGATCACGATCGCGCCGACGATCGACGCACCCATCGTCCACAGCAGGATCGGCACCCATTCCATCTCGGTGAGCGGTCCGCCATCCGCCTGGACCAGCACGATGACGATGTAGATCGGCAGCGTGATGACGGTCGCGATCAGCGTCGCCCAGGTGTTGCGCTCCTGGTAGACCATGGGAGCCTCCTCATGTAAGGAATATTTGACATCGCCAGGCTAGGCCGCGGGTGGCTCCGTGTCAAGAATTCTTTACATATTTGGGCGGCGGCCGGGTGCTCGACGCGGTGCAGCGCGTCGACGACGTACTCGGCATCCGCTCCCATGCCGAACAGCGCGCCCGATGCCGCCGAGTACTGGAAGTCGAGTCCCACGAACCCGAGCCCGGCGCGGTCGATTGCGATGCCTCTGCGGTGCAGCGGCTCACCCTGCGGGTCGAGCACGCCGTCGATGTGGATCCAACGCAGGTCGGGCAGCGATCCGGTCGCCCACACGACTGTCGTCGCATCGATGGCGGCACCGTCCGCGGTCACCGGCTTGCCATCCACGACCGACTCGATGCGCGCGACGCGGGTGATCCCGGCGCGGTCGAGATCGGCGAGCTTGTTGCGCACGAGCATGATGCCCTGATGCGCCCCCTTGGCGGCGCGCCCCTTCTCGGTGTCGACGGTGAGTCGGCGGAGGCGCCGAAGGAAGAGACCCGTCATCAGGTTTCCGATCGGGTTGTCGACGTCGACGGGGACCTGACCCGGGTGCCGCCCGGCGATCGTCACCTCGTGACCGCTGCGCGCGGCCTCGAGGGCGATGTCGGTGCCGGAGTTCCCGGCGCCGACCACCAGGACATGGCCCGGCGCAAGCTGCTCGGGACCGCGATAGTCGATGGAGGTCACTTGCGTGATGCCGTCGTCGAGCTCCTCCGCGAAGGGCGGAAGCTTCGGCACGCGATGTGCGCCCGCCGCCACCACGACCCGCTCGGAGAGCACGACATCGCCGTTCGCGAGTTCGAGCCGGAATCCGCCGCCATCCGCGGTCAGACTGACGACCTTCGCGTCGCTGCGCACGGGAATGCCGAAGCGCGTGGCGTACCGCAGGAGGTAGTCGCCCATCTGCTGCGCACTCGGATATCCGAAGAACCCGACGTCGAGCGGCAGCCCGGGAAGGCTTGAGACGCGCCCCGGGCTGAAGATCCGCAGCGAGCGATATCGCTCCCGCCAGGAGTCGCCGACGTGGGCGTGCTCATCGAACAGCTCGACGCGGACACCCCGATCCACCAGCAGACGGCCCACGTGCAGGCCGGCGGCTCCGGCGCCGATCACCGCGGTATCCAGAACTGTTTCGGTCATGATGACCTCCTTCTTCGCTCTCGAAGGTAGGTCGAGCGCCGAAGCCGGCACATCGGCAGAAATGACCATTTCGGCTCAGGCCGACGTGGTCATTCCGTGCTCGAAGGCGAAGGCGGTGGCGGCTGCGCGATTGGGCAGCGCGAGCTTGGCGAGGATGTTGCTCACGTGTCTGGCGACGGTTCGCTCGCTGAGGAACAGCTCGTTCGCGATTCCTCGATTGGACCGACCCTGCGCGATGAGCCGCAGCACCTCCCCTTCCCGTGGGGTGAGGCCGCCCGCCACCGCCGGGGCGAACGGCTTCGCGATGCGCTCCAACCGGTCGAGATCCGGCACTGCGCCAAGCGCCGTGAGCCCCGCGCGAGCGGCGTCGAACTCGAGCTGCGCCCCTTCCTCGTCCCCCATCGCACGCGCCGCGCGGCCGAGCTGCACCCGGGTGAGCGCGGCCTCATACGGGGCATCGAGGCGCCGCCACGCCGCCCACGACCGCCGCAGCAATGGGAACGCGCTCCCCGCATCGCCGGTCGCGATGAGCACGATCCCTCGTGCGCGCTCCGCCTGCCCGTGCAGATAGACCGTATCGAGCACCTCGGCCAGCGCCTCGAGTTCGGAGGCTGCCCGGTCAGCCGCGTCGAGWTCGGTGTCGACGATGATCTCCACCTGGGCCGCGAGCAGGTCCGCACGCCGGTTCGGTTGGTCGGCGGCATCCAGTGCACGGGCGATACCCGTGCGGGCAGTGGCCACATCCCCCTCGTCGCGGCGCAGCAATCCCAGTCCGGGCTGCACCTCGCGACCTAGGTCGGCAGCGAGCCGGTATCCGGCTTCGGCCCCGCCTCGACGACCCGCGAGCCGATGCAACTCCGCGAGACCGTAGATCGCGTTCTCCTTGGTCTCGGGACGAGACTCGTGGGCCGCGACGTCGGTGAGCGTGCGTTCGGCCTCGCTCCACTCGCCGCCGACGCGGAGCACGACCGCGCGGAGCACCGAGCACTCCCCCCGGAACGGCTTCAGGCCCTGCTGCATGTCGCACCATGCGCTGAGGTTGCGCGTCCACGCCCGCGCGCGCTCGACATCCCACCGCGCGAGGCAGCTCGCGATGACGGCGCAGTACGCCGGGCCCGCCACGCGGTCGCTCACCGAGTGCGACGAGATCGCGACCATGACCTGGTCCAACCGCGCGAAGCCCTCTTCGATCCGCCCCGTCGCAACCAGCGCACGGCCGAGCGACATGGTGGCGAGGACTTCGACGTCGGCGTCCGCCGCGCTGCGGGCCAGTTCGACGGCTTCGCGGGCGAGAACGATCGACTCGTCGGCCCGGCCCTGGACGAACGCGGCGACCGAGCGGCACATGACCACGATGGCTTCCGAATCCCGGCTCACGCCGGCGGAGTGCGCCAGTTCGAACAGCCGGCCCATCCAGGCGCCGCCGCGGATGCCGTCGCCCTGTTCGGAGAGCGTGAAGCCGATCCAGAAGACGCACCGGATCGCGGCATCCACGTCGCCGGCAGCGAGGTATGCCCGGTGCGCGGCATCCCATGCCCGCTCCGATTCGTCGGTTCGGCCGATGAACCACGCGGCCAGCCCGAGGTCGTCGAAGTCCTCGGCCGAGAGACCCGTCGCGGCGGACTCGCGCGAGAGCCGGTCGAATCGTGCGGTCCAGTCGTTCAGCGTCGCGGTGACACGACCGCGATCGAGCGTGCCGAAGTCGGGCATGGGCACAGTATCGGCCCGCCATACCGACCTGGCAATGGCGTCAGCGCTGCGAAGCGAGCTCGGAGGCGACAGGGTCCGGGACCGCGGGCCACACGACCAGCAGGAAGGCGGCGATCGGCCCGAGGATCATGGTGGCCAGGAACCACACCCACGGCGAGCGGTTCCGGGTGCGCGCGTAGCCGGCCGCGAGGATCGCGACAGTCAGCCACATGGCTGAAACGAGCGATGTGAGGGTCGCGATGTCCTGCATGACTCGACACTACCCAGAGCTAAATGACCGCCTCGCTCCAGGGGTCGAAATTTCCGAAGCGGTGCGCGGTGATGGTGATCGACTGCTCGTGCAGGAACGGGAGCAGCTCGAGCCGGCCGGCCGCGGTGACCTCGCTGTCGTAGGTCGCGAGGTCGGGGTTGCCGCCCAGCGCCTCGGCAAGGGCGCGGTGGATTTCTGCCACCGTCGCGGCGGAGCCGACCAGTCGGGCCCGCGACACGGCGGGCCCGGCTTCGGACTCGTCGCCCAGCATCCGTTCCAGCCACTGCTCGTCGGTCTCGACGAACACCGGCAGGCCCTGGTCGCTGAGCGCGCGGCGCACCGGTGCGGGCAGCCCGAAGGGCGCGCTCATCGTGAACCCGGCGCCCGAGCGCAGCCCCGCGATCGCCACGCGCAGGATCGCCTGAAGGCTCGCGTCCGCCGTGGCCCGCACGGCCACGCCGCYTGCGATCGGGCGGTAGCGGAACAGGTTGCGCTCGATACCGAGGTGCGAGGCATCCTTCACCTGTCCGAACTCGCGATCCCATGCGATCGCGTCCGACAGCGCCGCGCGGCGCAGCCACTCGAACGCCTCGTAGTCCAGCGACGGCTGCGCCGCCTCGATCACCGCGGTGATGCGCGAGTCGAGGCCCCGCAGATGCAGGGTGGGCGACGACTGCGCGCCCGACGACCCGCGCCAGGAGCCCAGCCCGACGAGATAGTTCGGTCCGCCCGCCTTCGTGCCGGGTCCAACGGAGGATCGCTTCCATCCGCCGAACGGCTGGCGCTGCACGATCGCCCCGGTGATTCCGCGGTTGACGTAGAGGTTGCCCGCCTCGACGCGGTCGAGCCAGAGGGCGAGGTCGCCGGGGTTCTGCGTGTACAGCCCGGCCGTGAGGCCGTACGCGACCGCGTTCTGCAGTTCGATCGCCTGACTCAGCGACGTCGCGTGCATGACGCCGAGCACAGGTCCGAAGAACTCCTCACGGTGGAACCGCGACCCGGCATGCACGCCGGTGCGGATGCCGGGGGTCCAGAACCGCCCAGCCGTCTCGGGTCCGAGATCGAGCCTGCGCGGCTCGACGAGCCACTGCTCCCCCTCGTCGAGGGTGGTGAGCGCCCATTCGAGCTTGCCGTGCGGGGGCTCGATGACKGGCCCGACTTCCGACACCGGATCCGTCGGCGGCCCGACGTGCAGCGAGGTGGCGGCGTCGACGAGCTGCCGGGCGAACCGGCGCGAGCGGCCGACGGGTCCGACGAGGATCGCGAGCGACGCGGCGGAGCACTTCTGACCGGCGTGCCCGAACGCGCTTTTGATGAGATCGGATGCCGCGAGGTCGAGGTCGGCGGAGGGCATGACGATCATCGCGTTCTTGCCGCTGGTCTCAGCCAGGAGGGGAAGATCGGGACGCCAGGAGCGGAACAGGGCCGCCGTCTCCCAGGACCCGGTGAGGATCACGCGGTCGACCGCCGGGTGCGAGATGAGCCGCTGCCCCAGCTCGCCCTCGTCGATGTCGACCAGCGCGAGCACATCGCGCGGCACGCCGGCCTCCCACAGCGCCTCGGCGAGCACGGCCGCGCACCGCCGAGCCTGCGGGGCGGGCTTGAAGACGACGCCCGATCCGGCCGCGAGCGCCGCGAGCACGCCGCCCGCCGGGATTGCCAGTGGGAAGTTCCACGGCGGGGTCACCACGGTCAGTCGGGACGGCACGAACACGGCGCCGCTGACCCGGTCGAGCTCGCGGGCGGTGGCCGCGTAGTAGTTCGCGAAGTCGATCGCCTCGCTGACTTCGACGTCGGCTTCGGCGAAGATCTTGCCGGTTTCGGATGCCGCGACCTCGATGAGCTCGCCCCGTCGGGCTTCGAGGACTCGGCCCGCGGCCAGCAGCACCGCACCGCGATCGACCGCGGGCTTCGCGCCCCATGCGGCCGCGGCATCCGTCACCCGCCCGATGATCGCGCCCAGCGTGGCCAGGTCGTCGACCCGGGCCGCGGCGATCGTCGCGTCGCCCGCGGTGGAGGTCTCGATCCGGGCGAGGATGTCGCGCGCCCACGCCCGGTTCGCGGGGAGGGCAGGGTCGGAGTCGGCGGCGTTGCGGAATCCGGGGGCTCCGGCGGCGCGGATGGCGGACTCGCGCGGCGCGTAGACCGCGGTCTCGACGAAGGCCTCACCGCCGAAGTGGACCTCCTCGGCGGGGTGCTCGAGCGGGGCACCGGGCTCGTCGTCCTCGCCCGAGTCGTCCGCGCTCGCGGCGGAGCGGGCGATGCCGATGACGGCCTGTGTGAGGTCCTCGTCGGTCGGCGACTCGCGCTGCCGGCGCGCCGGTGCACGCGGCGTGATCGGCTCGGCTTCGCTGGAGCGGTCCTGCGCCCGATTCGGTCCGATGTGCAGCTCGGGGTCGGCGGCACGGACGGTGGACGCGACGAAGCGATCCCGTTCGCGCTCGAACAGCGTCTGGTCGTCGGCCAGATCGAACGCGGCGGAGAGGAAGTTCTCGGTGGACGCGTTCTCTTCCAGGCGCCGCACGAGGTAGCTGATCGCGACGTCGAATTCGTCGGGGCGCACGACCGGCACGTACAGCAGCACATGGCCGACCTCGCGGGTGACCGCGGCGACCTGACCCTGCGCCATGCCGAGGAGCATCTCGAATTCGACGCCCTCGCGAGCCCCGCGCTCGTCGGCCAGCAGCCAGGCGTAGGCGATGTCGAAGAGGTTGTGACCGGCCACGCCGATCCGCACGGCGGCGGTGTGCTCGGCGTTCAGCGCGAAGTCGAGGCACCGCAGGTAATTCGCGTCGGAGTCGACCTTGGCGTCGTAGGTCGCGAGCGACCACCCGTGCATCACGGCATCCACTCGCTCCATCGCGAGGTTCGCGCCCTTCACGAGCCGCACCTTGATGCGCGCGCCGCCCGCCGCGACGCGCTGCTGCGCCCAGGCGGTGAGCTGCTGGAGGGCGGGGAGGGCATCGGGCAGGTAGGCCTGCAGCACGATGCCGGCTTCGAGGTCGCGCAGGCGGGGGTCTTCGAGGATGCGGGTGAAGACCGCGATCGTCAGGTCGAGGTCGCGGTACTCCTCCATGTCGAGGTTGATGAATGTCGATCCCCCGGTCGCTGAGCTTGTCGAAGCGGCGCTCAGATAGAGCGGCAGCAGCCGCTCGACGACCTTTTCGACGACCTCGTCGAACGCCCACATCGAGATGTGGCTCGCGACGGCCGACACCTTGACCGAGACGTAGTCGACGTCGGGCCGGCGAATGAGGTCGTGGATGCCGTCGAGCCGGCGCAGCGCCTCGTGCTCGCCGAGCACCGCCTCGCCGAGCAGGTTGAGGTTGAGCCGCGCGCCTCCTGCGCGGAGTTCCGCGATGGCGGGCCCGAGCTTCTCCGGCCGGGCGTCGACCACGAGGTGGCCGACCATCTCCCGGAGCACCCGGCGGGCGATCGGCACGACCGGGGTCGGCAGCACCGGCGCCATCGCACCACCCACGCGCACCGCGCCGCGCAGGTACCAGGGCAGGAAGTCGGGCACGAGGGGCGCAACGCGCTGGAGATTGGATGCCGCGGCCGCGAGGCTCTCCGGACGCATGACACCGTCGACGAAGCCGATCGTGAACGGCAGGCCGTTCGGATCGCGGAGCACCCCGGCCAGCCGCTCGGCCGCGGGGTCGGCCTGGGCGTCGGCTGCCTCGGCGACCCAGCGCTGCGCGAGGGTGATCGCGCGCTCGGTGAGAGCGTCGGTGGGCACGGCGGACGGCATCGGTGTCGACGTCATGCTTCCAGCATCCCGTATCCGATCATTCAGCAAAAGCGATGATCTACGATCAATACCATTCAGTTCTGTCGATGGTTGGGGGGACCTCGTGTTCGAACTGCGCCGCCTCCGTCTGCTGCACGAACTCGCACTTCGCGGCACACTCGCGGCCGTCGCGGAGGCCCTCTCCTACAGCCCGTCGACGATCTCGCAGCAGCTCGCCCAGCTCGAGAAGGACGCCGGCGTGCCGCTGCTTGTGCCGGACGGCCGCCGCGTGCGGCTGACCGCGCACGGCGAGGCGCTGGCCGCGCACGCCGCTCGTGCTCTCGAGCTCGAGGAGCAGATCCGCGGCGAGCTCGAGTCGCTGCAGACCGGGATCGCGCCCGTGCGCGTCGCGGTACTGCAGACCGCGGCGCAGGCGATCCTGCCGAATGCGCTCACCCTGCTCGCCGAGCGCGAGCCGACGCTGCGGGTGGAGATCGCCGAAGTGCCGCCCGAGGAGGGTCTGTTCGAGCTTTCGGCCCGCGGGTTCGACCTCGTGATCGCCGAGCAGTACCCCGGGCACACTCGTCCGCACCGCAGCGGTCTGCAGCGCGAGACGCTCGGAAACGACCCCATCCGGCTCGCACTTCCGCCGCACGACCCGGCGACAGGCCTCACCGCGCTGCGTGATCGCGCGTGGGTGATGGAGCCGGCGGGTACGGCGGCCCGGCAGTGGGCGGTGCAGCAGTGCCGAGCCGCCGGGTTCGAGCCCGACGTGCGGTTCGAGATCGCGGACCTCACCGCTCAGGTGCGCCTCATCGCCGCGGGGCGGGCGGTGGGGGTGCTGCCGGATCTCGTG